>CALMVM010000572.1:7671-8063 GCA_937873255.1 uncultured Verrucomicrobiota bacterium
TGGTCCTGCGCGTAGAATGCAACCCCGTCCGTTTCCGTCGTCCCACCGACCGCTGCCTCGCCGCCGATGATCTCGCAAAGGAAGAACATCTTGTAAACGGCGTGGAGCGACGGCGGGTGATCGTGCCGGAGCTTGTCGTACACCGCCAGCAACCGCGTAGCCCGCGCCCGGAATCCGGCCTCCTCGAAAATCTCGCGCAGCACGTTGTCCGCCGGCGATACGCCCACGTCCGCCCAACCGCCCGGCAGCGTCCACTTGCCATCGGAACGTTCGCGCACGAGCAGCAGTCGGTCGCCGTCGTCGAACACTGCACCCCGCACGTCCACCTTCGGCGTGGCGTAGCCGGTTTCCCGCGCGAAATGCTCCACGACCGACGCCAGTTCCCCATCACC
>CALMVM010000572.1:8073-9185 GCA_937873255.1 uncultured Verrucomicrobiota bacterium
CATCACCTCCCGCGCCCACGACCATCTCCGCCGCAATCTGCCGGATCGCCTCGTAACGCTCGATGTCGTACGGGTCGCGGGCGTAGGTCAGGCCGGTCTGCGCCATCGCCTGTAAACGCCGCGCCCACCCGAGCCGTGCGGAAGGATCAATCATGGACGCGAACCGGCGAAAACGACCTGCCCGCACGAACTAGCGCAGAAACCTCGCCAGATTTTCTTCCTCCCAGCGCCGGGCGCGCCGGTAAAAGTAAAACTCCCGCTCCCGCCGGTCGAATTCCGCCGTGTGGACTCGGCGTCTTCCCGTTGGACCGATCTCGTCGGGCACCACCGAATGGAGCATCTCGTGGTAGATGACGTATTCCAGAAACCACGTCGGCACAAACGCCGCGTCGAGACGGGGGTGGATGCGGATGATCCGATCCTCCTCCTGGATGGTGCCGAAGACGAAATACTCCTTCGGTGCGAGCTTGCGTCGGCGGCCCCATTCGATGGTGTAACCGCGCAACGGCGTGCGCCGAAAATATTGGGCGTTGAGGCGGGAGAAAATCGTCTTGAGATCGAAATATTTCCCCTCGTGATTGAACGGCAGCAGCCGTTGCAGGGCTGCCTTGGGATGAGCAATTTTGCGCTTTGAGCTAGCCATGGCGGACAGTGGTTTCGCGGCGTCAAAAACCTTCGCGAAAATGACTCTATAAGCAGCCCGCAACGCTGACAAGCCCGAGAATAAAAACATTTACAAACGCCTCATTCACATATTTTTGCGTGAAAAAATACGCGAATCACGGAAAATACTCTCCAGCGCATGGTCGTCCACGCCCTCTCGCCCCTTCAAGACAGGTCGCGGTCGGTAAAATGCGGCGGCGGCTGGACGCGTCCGACCATGCGCTCGATGTACTTGGCGAGGATGTCGAACTCCAAATTGACCAGATCGCCCACCTGCGCCGCGCTCAGGCTGGTGTGCTCCCGGGTGTGCGGGATGATCCAGACGGTCAAATGGTCGCTCTGGATGCCGGCGACCGTCAGGCTGATGCCGTTGATGCAAACCGACCCCTTCATCACCACGAGGTGCGCGAATTCCTCCGGCAACGCTACATCGAGGCGGTAATCATCGC
>CALMVM010000572.1:9195-12495 GCA_937873255.1 uncultured Verrucomicrobiota bacterium
CAGCAGCCGTTGACTGCCACACTCTCGCCCCGATGGACCCCACGCCCGATCTCCGGGGCGGCGACTTGGATCTGGAGGCCGCTCTGGCTGCTGCGTCGCAGCCACATGACGCGTCCGGTTTCTTCGACGAGGCCAGTGAACATGCGAAACTGATACGCCCGCCGGGGCCGCTCGCACGAGAAAAAGAGCACTCCTAGTCAAAAATCCCGCCCACGGGCCGGAAAACCGTCGAAACGAGCTGCGCCGGGGGTTGCCGAGGAGGGGGTTCATACGCTTTATTCAGGGATGGAAAAACTTGTGATCGTCGGCACGGGTTGCGCGGGCTTAACCGCCGCCGTGTACGCCGCGCGCGGCGGGCTCAACCCCATCGTGCTCGAAGGCCGCCAGCCTGGCGGCCAGCTCTCGACCACCACGCTCGTGGAGAATTTCCCTGGTTTCCCGGAAGGCATCGACGGCCCCGAACTCATCATGCGCATGAAGTCGCAGGCCGAAAACTTCGGCGCGCGGTTCCGCTACGCGGAGTTGACCGGATTCGAGCCGAAAGCCGGCTACCTCTCGCTTCAACTCGACGACGAGGAGACGCTCGACACCCGCACACTGATCGTCGCCAGCGGGGCCGCCGCGCGCTGGCTGGGGTTACCCAACGAGACGAAGCTCATCGGACACGGCCTGACCTCGTGCGCCACCTGCGACGGGGCGTTTTATCGCAACGTGCCCGTCTGCGTCGTGGGCGGCGGCGACTCGGCCGCAGAGGAAGCCCTTTTTCTGACCCGGTTCGCATCGAAGGTTTACCTCGTCCATCGCCGCGACGCGCTGCGGGCTTCCAAGATCATGACCGCGCGGGTGCTCGAACACCCGAAAATCGAGCCGATCTGGAATACCCGGGTTGCCGAGTATCTGACCGGCGAAGACGGCGAAATGCGCGCCGTCCGTTTGGAAAGCCTTGCCACCGGCGCGGAAAGTGAACTCGCCGTGCGTTGCGTTTTCGTCGCCATCGGGCACGAGCCGAACACCAAGCCTTTCGCCGGTAAACTGCCCGTCGACACGGAGGGCTACCTGCTCAAGACGCGCGGGACGGCGACGGCGGTGCCCGGGGTGTTTGCGGCCGGCGACGTGTCCGACCACGTCTACCGCCAGGCGATCTGGGCGGCCGGGGACGGTTGCGCCGCCGCGCTCGACGCCGAACGCTACCTGACCGAGCACGCGGAAGAACCGGGCGGTGAGTTGGCGCCGATCCCGCAGGAGCTGGTCGCGGCCTGATTTGAAAATCTGTGACCTGACCCAGTTTTATTCCCCGGTCAGCGGCGGGGTGAAACGTTACCTCGCGGAAAAAAAGGCGTATTTGCGCGCCCACACCGACGACCGGCACGTCCTGGTCGTGCCCGGACCGGAAACGTCGGTGCGCGACGACGGACCGACGCGGGTCTACACGGTCAGCTCGCCGCTGATCTCGCGGACCTCGCGTTATCGGGCGCTCGTCAATCTGGGTGCCGTCGAGCGCGTGCTCGAAACCGAGCGTCCCGACATCATCGAATCCGGCGACCCTTACCAGATCGCCTGGAAGGCTCTCGCGTCAGGCAAGGCATTGGGCATCCCGGTGGTCGGTTTTTACCACTCGCACTTCCCCGAGGCGTATTTTCGGACCGTCAGCAAGTTCTTCGGCCAGACCGCGACGGCGATGGTCATGGACGCCGCCAAACGGTACGTGCGGGCGCTCTATAGCCGGTTCTCGCGCACGCTGGTCCCGTGCGCGCCGCTAGGGGCGGTGCTGGCGGATTGGGGAGTACACAATGTCTCCGCCGTGGACCTCGGCGTCGATCCGCGCATTTTCAATCCGGCCGGGGATGACGCGCGCGCCGACCTGAAACTCCCCCCCGGCATGACTTTGCTCCTGTACGTAGGCCGCCTGTCGCACGAAAAGAATACCCAGACGCTTCTCGCCGCGTTCCATCGTCTTTGCCGGCGTTCGCCGGGGAAGTTCCATTTGCTCGTCATCGGCGACGGCCAGCAGCGCCGGCTCGTCGCCGCCCTGCGTCAAAAAACGGGGGCGGTCACGTGGCATCCGTATTGCAGCGATCCGCTGGAACTGGCGCGGTTTTACCGGGCCGCCGACCTTTTCGTCCATCCCGGGGTGCAGGAGACGTTCGGGCTCGTCACCCTGGAGAGCCAGGCGTGCGGTACGCCGGTGGTGGGCATCCGGGGCAGCTACATGGACCGCATCGTCTTCAGTGACCTCGGGTGCTGGGCGGCCGAGAACAAGCCCGAATCTCTCGCCACCGCCATCGAGACGATGAGCCGCACGGACCTGCCCGCCGTGGGAACCCGCGCCAGCGCCATCGTCGCCGCGCGTTACGACTGGCGTCAGGTGTTCGACCGGCTTTTCGGCATCTATCGGGAGGTGATCACCGGATTTCACCGAGATAGATGAACAGTCGGCCGCCAGCACCGTCCATGTCGGAGAACTTTCCCTTTTTATGATCAAACCACCTGCCGCCGAGACGGCGACGCCGCCCTGCGTGATTCGCAACTACCGTCCGTCCGACCGCGAGGCCGTGCGCTGGCTCTGCTGCCAGACCGGATTCCTCGGACAACCCATCGACCCCGTGTTCAGCGACCGGGAACTCTTCGCGGACTTCCTGACGAACTACTACCTGGAGCGCGAGCCCGAGTCGGCCTTCGTCATGGAAATCGCCGGCGAGGTACGCGGTTATCTGTTGGGCTGCCGCCAGCCGCTGCGCAACCAGTTCCATAATTTCATCCAGAATTTCCGCCTGGCCGCGCGCATCGTCTGGCGTTACCCGCGCTACAACGCCGCCAGCAAGCGGTTCATCCACTGGATGCTCAGCAACGCCTGGCGGGAAGTTCCCGCCGCGCCGCGCCGCACGGCGCATTTCCACATCAACCTGCTGGCGGATGCGCGCAGCATGTTCAACACGCGCTTGCTCATCGACGCCTACCTGCAATACCTCGCCGACAACGGCGAAAAGCGTGTTTACGGCCAGATGGTCAGCTTCGCCAATCGGCGCGGCGAGAAGATGTTCCAACGGTACGGGTTCCGGGTGCTAAACAAGACCGAAATCACCAAATACCGTCGCTTGCACCCCGAGCCGGTTTACCTGTGCACGGTGATCAAGGATTTAGAGGATTTTTCCCAATTCAAGAGTCAGAAAACAACGATGGTGAACAACTAAAATTTTTCAATGCGCAAATTGCTCATTTTCAATGGTTAATAACTTGTGAAAAAGTGGTGAATTTCTGTTGATTTTTCGCACGGATAATTTATCCTGTTTTCAATGAAAA
>CALMVM010000572.1:12505-14638 GCA_937873255.1 uncultured Verrucomicrobiota bacterium
CACCTACCCCCCTACGCGACGACAAACTGGTCACCTTGGCGGTGGACCCCGCGTCGGCGGCGATGACCGTCCAGCAGGTGCTCGGACAGGTCGCTTTGATCCAGCAAATCATGAGCACGGCCATGAAGGACGGCGAGCATTTCGGCCGGATCCCGGGCTGTGGTGACAAGCCTACCCTGCTCAAGCCGGGTGCGGAGAAGCTTTGCCTGACGTTCCGTCTCGCGCCGACGTATGAGGTGGACGAGCGCAACTACGACCGCGATCACCGCGAGTATCGGGTGCAATGCACGCTGAGTAGCATTCTCACGGGCAGTTTCCTGGGTCAGGGGGTCGGTACGTGTTCGACGATGGAAGCGAAGTACCGCTTCCGGACCGGGATGGCTGAGGCGACCGACAAGCCCGTGCCGCGCACCTATTGGGATCTGCGCGCCGAGGACCCCGCCAAGGCGCAGGAATTGATCGGTGGCAAGGGTTTCAGCGTCCGCAAGGTGGACGGCAAGGGCTGGATGATCGCCAAGGGCGGCGAGAAGGTCGAGAACGACAACCCGGCCGACAGCTACAACACCGTGCTCAAGATGGCCAAGAAGCGCGCGTTGGTCGACGCCGTGCTGACCGCGACGGCGGCGAGCGACATCTTCACGCAGGACCTAGAGGACATCAGCGCGAACATCGCCGCCACAGCGCCGCCCGCGCCCGTGCCCGCACCTGCGGCTGCCGCTACTCCCGCGCCCGTTCCGGCGCTGCCCAAGCCGGTTGTCGAGGTTGCTGCGAAGGAAGTGGACGATGAGTTTGATGCAGAGGAGGAAGTTTCCGCCCCGGTGCGCGAGACGAACCCTGACTTCCGCGAGACCCGCATCCACTTCGGCAAGAACCGTGGCCTGATGCTCTCCGAACTGAGCCCGCAGCAGGTGCATTGGTACGAGACGGACTGGATGCCCAAGAAGGAAGTCAACGGTCCCACGAGCGTGGAAGACCTCGCGCTCATCGATGCGCTGAAATCCTACCGCGACTGGCGTTCCGACCACCACAACGGCGCGTCGCGTCCCGCCGGCAACCGCACGGTTGCGGCCCGTCGGAACTGATCGGGTCAGCTCAACAGGTTGGGTTTATCCCCCCACCCCAGCAACGGCCTCCGTTGCCGGGGTTTTCGTTTTCGGAGTTTGTCGGGCGTCGGCGTACAGGAGCCAGGCCACCGTCCCCAATGCGAGGTCACGTCCCAGCACGACCCACAGGTTTTTCGTCGGTGACAACAGATCGAGCCGGTCGCCGCCCAAACACCCGCAATCGACGTGCAATCCCCGCGCGAGCGCGGACGCCAACGCGACCACGAACACGGTGAGCATCAGAAACAGACTGAATGCACCCGCACGACGCAGGGTTCCATCGGCCAAGGCCATGGCAGCCGCGAGGATTTCCATTGGCGGCAGGGTGAGCGCCGCCGGAGTGATCGTTTGCCCCGGCAGGATTTGAAACGACGCGATGCTCTCGGCGAAGCTTTGCGCGTCGCGCATTTTGGCGGCACCGGCATAGATGAAGATGCCCGATAACCCGAGGCGCAAGACCCAGAACACGGCGTCGCGGCCTTTCGTCGTCGAACTCACGGGGTGGGCGCGAAGTTCTCCTGGGGAAGTCCCGTTTGCGACCATTCCTCCCACCCCGACGTGTAGATCAGCAGCTTTCGATAACCGAGTTTTACCAGCGCATCGGCCACCAACTGACCGTCGGGACAATCCGCCCCGGAGCAATACAACACGATGGAGCGGTCTTTGTATCCTTCGAGCTTCGCGCGTAAGCGAGGGTAGTCTTCGGAAAACGTCTCGCGCGGCAGGCTCAACGCTCCGGGCACATGGGCCGCCCGATAAAAGATCGCCGGACGCGCATCGATCACCGCGCCTGCGTGCTGCTCCACGAACGATTGGAATTCCTCCAAGCGAATTTCATGGGTCGTCTCGACACTTCCGTCCGTACCCGCCGACGGTGCGGTGGCTTCTTGCAGATGCGCGACGCTCGCGCTCAAAATTTCTTCCCGGCTCCGGTATTTCCAGGGCAGCGATTCGGCGCGGAATGTGTTCACGAAGCATCCCACCAGGAACGCGATGAATGCCAGCGCAAGCACCGCGATCACGTCCCGAA
>CALMVM010000572.1:14648-28779 GCA_937873255.1 uncultured Verrucomicrobiota bacterium
CGCGCTTGAGCCTCGAAAGAACGCTTTTCGCGTCCAATGCATCACCTGCATGTCGCTCGCCGGTCATTTCCGTCGATCCAGTGTCCGGCGTCAGCAGTGCATGACAGCGAAACGCGACGCGCCGTCGGAAAGGCACGGGATACTATTACCCCCACTCCTCCCCGACGGCCGCCGCCGGCTTCCACGGCAACTCAGGAAGGGACGCCCCCTCCCTGCCGCCAAGCCTTACTTCTTGAGGTGATTGTTCACCAGCTTGTTCATCTCGAACATGGTGACGGAGCCCTTGCCGTCGAAAACCGCCTTGAGCGCGGCGTCGGCGTTGATCTGCGTCTTTTTCTTCGGGTCCTGCAATTTGTGTTCCTTGATGTAGGCCCACAGCTTGCTGGTCAGTTCGGTGCGCGGCAGCGGGGCGGAGCCCACCACGGCGGCGAGCTTGTCGTCCGGGGTCACCGGCTTCAGGAAAGCGGCGTTGGTTTTTTTCGCGGGAGCGGGTTTGGTCGGTTTTTTAGGAGTTGCCATAAGCCAGTGGATTAAAATGAAGCCGCGCCGGGAAACAATCCTTTTTTGACGATGCAACGCATTTTTGTGCGAGTTTTTCCCTCTGGAGGGCATTTTGCGGGTCTCGGCACGCGATTTTCTCTCTATCACCGGTGAGGATGACCTAATTTCGTCGTACTGACTTCCACTCCATCGCCTTAGCCTGCCGCTCTTTATGCCCGTGTTTTTCTTCCGTTCGCGCCGCTTTCTCGTGTTTTTCGCCCTTACCGTTTCTTTCCTTTCAACCGCCCCGGCAGGCTACGGGTCGGGGGAATTGCCAATGAGAACCGTTTTCCGGGGACAGTCCGTTTTCGACCGCCTGGTGACGCAAGCCCAGCGCGAAAATTGGCGTGCGCTGTCCATCGGCGACCGCACGGCGCGCGTCGGCGTGGCGCTCATGGGCACCCCCTACCGGGGATTCACGCTCGAAATCGACGACCGGATCGAGGCCCCTTCCGCCAACCTCGAAGGCGTGGACTGCTGGACGTTCTACGAGATTTCGCTCGGGTTCGCGCGGATGTTGCGCGCCAAGGACGGCCCCTACACGCCGGCCGATTTGCTGCGTATGGTCGAACTCGACCGCTACCGGCACGGGCAATGCACCGGCGAATACCTCTCGCGCATGCATTTTTTGGAAGATCTCTTCGCCGACAACGAGAAACGCGGGCTCCTGACCAACATCACCCCTCGCCTGCCCGGCGCGGAGCGGATGGAACACCGCGACATCCACGAGATGACCACGATGTGGAAGCACTACCGTTACCTGCGCAGCAACCCGTCGCTCCTGCCCGAAATGGCGCAAATCCAGGCACGCGTCTCGGACATGACCGTTTACCACGTGCCGAAAAACCGTGTCGCAAACGCCGAACCGTACCTGCGCAACGGCGACATCATCGCCGTCACCAGCCGCGACACGTCCGGTTACACGTCGCACGTCGGTCTGGCTTACCGCGACAGCTTGGGCGTGCTGCGCTTCATGCACGCCTCGTCGCGCTACCGAAAGGTCGTGCTCGACGACCGTCTGTCGGCTTATCTCGCAGACAAGAGCGATGACGCCGGCATCATGGTCGCGCGGCCCGAGGACGTGCCCGGGCGCGCCACGGCGGAGCGTTGAGGCAGCCGTGGGTCAATGGCCCTTCTTTTTCTTTTTGGACGTTTTCTTCGACTTCGTCTTTTTGGCGGAAGTCTTGCCGTGGTGCCGCGAAGCGGAAACGTGGTGCCGCCGGTAAGCGTGACGCGGCGGGGCATATGACACCACCGGGGGCAATACGGCGAGGTTGTAATCGCCCTTTTCGTGCTGCTCGACGATGCCGTCGGCGATGCCCTCGGCGACCTTTTGCCGATAGGAGGAGGAAGTCGCCAGCGCGTAGTCGGTGCCGTTGGTCAGAAAGCCGCACTCACACAGGATGGCCGGCTCGCTCGCATTGTGCGTGAGGCGGAGCACGCGCCGGACGACGCCACGGTTGGGCATACCGGTCTCGCTGAGAAGGTTGTGCTGCACCCGCGTGGCGAGCCCCTGACTATCAGGACGCCAGAAAAATGTCTGCACGCCCCGCGCGCTGCTGCCCGACGCATCGTAGTGGATGCTCACCAGGATGGCGCGGGAGCCGTAACGGTCGGCGATCCTCACGCGGTCGTCGAGTTCGACGAACGTGTCGTCCGAGCGGGTCAGCACCGTCTGGAGACCGGCCTCGCGCAACAGCGGCGCGAGACGCTTGGCGGTGTCCAGCGCGAGGTCTTTTTCGGCCTGGCCGCCACGCGGACGCTCACCCGAGTCGTGCCCGCCGTGCCCGGCGTCGATCACCACCGTGGAAAAACTTCCCGGACCCATCACGTGCGGCACCGTCGATTCGCAGCCTGAGAACAACGTCATCACCGACAACAAACCAGCGGCGGGCAGACAATAGCGGCGAAGGGATACGTTCATGGCGGTGCGCGTCGGTCTTTACGGGCGCGCCGGGAGAACGTCAATCGATTTTCAGAAACGCCCGTCGCCGTCGAGCAGCCCGTACTCACCGGTCTGCTGGAGCAGCTTGGCGATCAGGCCCGTCCAACCGGTCTGATGGCTCGCGCCGCAACCGCGCCCGTTGTCCGCGTGGAAGTACTCGTGGAAAAACGGGTAGGCGTTCCAGCCGGGATCGGTCTGGAATTTCTCGTACGACCCGAACACCGCCCGCCGGCCGCTCTGCGGGTCGCGCCGGAAGATGCCGACGAGCCGCCGGGAAATTTCGGCGGCGACCTCCCACAGCGTCAGAAATTTCCCGGAGCCGGTCGGGCATTCGACCTTGTACGCATCGCCGAAATAGAAATGGAACTTCTGCAAACTCTCAATCAGGAGGTAGTTGACTGGCATCCACACGGGGCCGCGCCAGTTGGAATTGCCGCCGAATAGCCCCGTCATCGACTCGCCCGGATTGTAGTCCACCGTGCGCGTCATGCCGTCCGCGCGGAACACGTACGGATTTGCCTCGTGGTACTTCGACACCGAGCGGATTCCGTACGGCCCGAGAAATTCGCTCTCGTCCAACAGCCGGCGCAGGATGCGGGTCAGCTTGTCCTGATCGACGATGGAAAGCAGCAGCTTGCCGCGGCGTTTTTCCCGGCAATACCCGCTGATGCCGCCGGTCAGGTTCGGCCGATTATCCATGAACCAGCGAAAGCGGCTTCCAAAACCCTGTAACCGTTCGAGCAACTCCGCCTCGACGACTTCCACGGCAAACAGCGGGATCAGGCTGACCATCGAGTGAATTTTCAGCGGCATCTCGCCTCCGCCCGGCAGGTAGATACGGTCGTAGAAAAGTCCGTCTTCCTCGTCCCACAGCGACGCCCGGTTGCCTCCCGAAACCGTCATCGCGGTGGAGATCGACAGGAAATGCTCGAAGAACTTGCTGGCGATGTCCTCGTACACGGAATTGTACTGTGCCAGTTCCAGGGCAATCTTGAGGAGGTTGAGCGCGTACATCGCCATCCAGCTCGTGCCATCGGACTGCTCCAGATAGCCGCCGGTCGGCAACGGCTGGCTGCGGTCGAAAACACCGATGTTGTCCAGCCCGAGGAAACCGCCCTGAAAGATGTTGCGTCCCTGTTCGTCCTTGCGGTTGACCCACCAGGTGAAATTGAGCAGCAGCTTCTGGAACACGCGCTCGAGAAATTTGCGGTCCCCGCTGTCCGCCGCGCCGCCGCGCGCCTTGCGCTCGATGGTATACACGCGCCACGCGCCCCACGCGTGGACGGGCGGGTTCACGTCGCCGAACGCCCATTCATAGGCCGGAAGCTGGCCGTTGGGATGCATGTACCATTCGCGTGTCAGCAACATGAGCTGGCGCTTGGCGAATTCGGCGTCCACCAGGGCCAGCGGGAGGCAATGAAACGCGAGGTCCCACGAGGCGAACCAGGGGAATTCCCAGGTATCGGGCAGGCTGAGGATGTCGTCGTTGAAAAGGTGCCGCCAGTCGTGGTTGCGACCGCCCAGGCGCGCGGCGGGCGGGGTCGGCTGGCCGGGGTCGCCGTCGAGCCAGCGTTCGACGACGTAGTGGTAGAATTGCTTGTTCCAGAGCATCCCGGCGAACGCCTGCCGCTGGACGCTGGCGAGGTCGGCGTCGAGCGAGTCGGGGGCGAGCGTCTTGTAAAATTCGTCCGCTTCGGCACGCCGGACGGTCATCGCCTCGTCAAAATCGAGGTTCGACAAGCTGTCACCGGACGGTTGCGGGCCGAGGTTGGAGGTGAGCCGAAGCTCGATCTGGTACGTCTCGCCCGGACCGAGCATCGCGTGGTAATGCAGCGCGGCCTTCGTGCCGGTCTGGGCCGGGTTAATTGCGCCGGGTTCGCCGTGGATGACGTGGCGTTCGATGCCGTCTTTCTGAAACGGCGTCGGATTGGGCGAGCCGAAGAGACGCTGGAAGTTCGTTTCGTTGTCGGTAAACAACGCATCGCCCTCACCGATCAGGTGCATCTCGCCGAGCGTGGAATGCCGCGCGCGGATGACCGTCTCCTGATGCAGCCCTTCCGGCTGGACCAACTCCAGCGTCGGCTTGCCACCGGGCAGGTCGAAGTCCCACGTGTTGCGAAACCAGAGCGTCGGCAGCAGGTGCAGCGGGGCGGCGTTGAGCCCGTGGTTGGTCGCCGAGATGCGGATGCAGATGTCGTCCGGCGCGGCCTTGGCGTACTCCACGAAAACGTCGAAATACCGGTTGTCGTTGAAGACGCCGGTGTCGAGGAGTTCGTACTCGGGCGCGTGGAGCCCGGCGCGGCGGTTTTCGTCGATCAACTGCCCGTACGGAAACGCGCACTGTGGATACTTGTAGAGCCCGCGCATGTACGAATGGCTCGGCGTCGAATCGAGATAAAAATAATATTCCTTCACGTCCTCGCCGTGGTTCCCTTCCCCGCCCGCGAGGCCGAACATGCGTTCCTTGAGGATCGGGTCGCGCTCATTCCAGAGAGTGAGCGCGAAGCAAAGGCGCTGATGGTTGTCGGAAATCCCGAGAATGCCGTCCTCGCCCCAGCGGTAGACCCGCGAGCGCGCGTGGTCGTGCGGAAAATAATCCCAAGCCTCGCCCGTGGCACTGTAATCCTCGCGCACCGTGCCCCACTGGCGCTCGCTCAGGTACGGGCCCCAGCGTCTCCAGTAAGCCTGACGCTGCCGATCCTGTTCGAGCCGGGCGAGTTCCGCGTTGATCGATGGCATAGAAGCACGGGTCCGGGGCGACGATAGTCCAATGTCTCACGCCGAGGCCACGAAAAATTGTACCTTGCGCCCCGGTGGCGTGGTCAAGACGAAAACAACCGGACGCCGGGGCCGACGCGTACAAGAGAAGTCAACCCAATCCTCCTATGCCACTCGACCCCAGCGACCCCCACGACCTCCGACCGACCGAAGAAGCCGCCATCGAAACCGCTGACTTGGCGATGGACGGCCTGACCGCCGCCGATTCGGTGCAAAAGGTGGTCGATCTGCTCAAAAAAGTGGACGGCGTCCAGGAAGCTCACGGGGTGCCAGCGAGCGGCATCGTTACCGTCACGTTCGATGCCCGCAAGACACACGTTCCCGCCCTGCACGACGCGCTCCTGCGCGGCGGCTACAATCCGGCGCGCACCGCCTCGAATTGAGCGCGCTCCGAGTTGGAGCCAACGACCGCAGGGCCTGCGCACCGCCTGCCATACGATAGGAGGTCGCGATTCTCAGGATTTCGCCGCGTGCGGCTTGCAGATGGCTTCGAGCAGGTCGGGCCTGCCTTCGAGGCGGTGGAGGTGCGGGTAACGCTGGCCGCCGTGGTATTCGAGGCGGTAGGTCCGGTAGTAATCGTCGTTTTGCATCAACAACTCGATGGGAGCGGACCCGGCCGCCTTCGCGTCGGTAAGCGCCTGCTTGAGACTCTTGCCGTTCCAAGCGCGTCCGTTGACGGCCACCAGCTTCATGCTCGGCCCGATCCCGGCCTTTTCGGCCGCGCTGCCGGCCAGGACGTCTCCCAAAACACCGTCCTCGCCGACCGCGAACCCCAGCGAATAGCGGGCGTCGGTGTATTTGTTGTCCTCCTCGGACTGGGCGTCCTGCTTGTTGGGTTCCTCGGTGTAGACGAGTTCCCAGCCGGCGTTTTGCAGTCCGCCCAGCGGGGCGTGGGTCGTGTAGGCGTCCAGGCGTTCGCGCAATAGCGTGCGCCAATCGTACGGGGTGACGGCGTTCAGGTCGGCGACCACGTCGTCGAAGGTGTACGTCACGACGCCCGGCGCGGTGGTGCCGCCGTGGAAGGCATGCGTGAAATCGTCGAGGGATTTCCCGCCGCCGCTCTGCTGGCGTATGATCGTGTCTACCTCCAGCCAAATAAGGACGCCCTCGCGGTAGAAATCGACGCCCCGGCGCTGGTTGGCCCATTCCTTGGGCGACTCGTAGAGCAGCGACGCGGCCGTAGCGGTGTCCTGCAAGTTGCGCCACTGCCGGCCGGCGCGGTTGTCCATCTGGGCGGCCATGGACGCCAGTTGGTCGTGGCTGTAGTCGGCGTCCATCAACCCGGCGCGCGCCGTGAGCACGTAGCTGCCGGCGTATTCGGTCAGGCCCTCGTAGACCCAGAGCAGATCGTCCTGCATCGGCACTTGGAAGTCGGGCGTCGTCAGGCTGGCCGGGCGGCGGTACTTGCCGTTCCAGGAATGGGTAAACTCGTGCGGCAGGAGGTCGCTTTCGGCGGTGCGCGATTCCTTGTCGATGAAGGTGCGCTCGGGGAGCGTGTTGAGGCTCGATTCGTGGTGTTCGATGCCCGAGTGGAAGATGTGTTCGCTCAACGCCACGAGGAAGTGGTAGTGCAGGTAATGGGTGCCGCCGTAGAGCGTCGTGGCCTCGGCGACGAGGGCCTTGTAGCGGGCGATCTCGTCGTCGGGCAGGGCGAGCGCGGCGGCGCTGTCGGCGACGATGTCGATCTCGTTGGAGGGCTGCACGCCGGGGGCGGTCAGCGGGATGTTGCGGTAGAACGCACCCGCGATCACCGGCGAATCGACGAGGGTCGTCAGGCTGACCGCGGCAAAGTTCGTCGCTTGGTCCCGGGTCGAGCCCGCGGGGAGCGCGGTGCCGAATTTCCAGCCGGCGGGCAGCTTCATGCTCGCCAGGAATCGCAATTGATCGCTGGCAATGCCCGCCGGGTAAAGGAGGAGCTGGTTCCAACTGATGATCGTCAACTGCGCCGACGCCGAGGTGCCGCTGGAATAACCGCCCGCGCTGGTGGGGATCACGTCGTCGAGCGTGATGTCGAGTTGCTTTACACCCTCCGGGATCTCGCAGGAAATCGCGTATAGATCGACCGGGTCGCGCTGCCACGATAGTGGCTTGCCGCCGACGCTCAGGCGCACGTTGACCAGACTGTTGATCGGTCCCGTCGGCGCATGTTCGCCGGGCAGCCACTTGGGGTAATACAACGTCAGTTTGCCCGGTTTGACGGGGATCGACTCGCGCGCGTGGATGATCTTGCGCGCCGTCTCGGTGGCGTCGACCTCGACCGTGATCGGCGCGGAGGGCGCCTGCGCGCGGAGGGTACCGGCAAAGGCGGAGGACGCGAGAAAAACGGCGAGGAACCGGCGCGGGTGCGAATGCATGGTCGCATGTATCCGCCGGCCGGCGGGTGTCAAAGGGATTCTGTCAAACGCGCTGGAACTCGAACCGCTTCACGCGCTCGGGGAACGTACAACGCTCGCAATCGCTGTCGTCGCGCAGACAGAAATCCTCGTAGATTTGCAAGAGCCCCTGCTGATGGACGGCGGTTTTGATCCATGCCTCGCCGTTGGCGCGTTCGCCGAACAGCCGCGCGATGACGGTTTCCACGCGGCGGTTGGTCGTGGTCGCGGGGAGTTTTTCGTACGGCGTCCAGCGTTCGGGCCGCTGGGCGATGGCCAGCGGGAAGAACACGTTGGCGAGCATCTCCGTCGCCCGCGACGCGCCGATCAACGCCAGCGGCCGCGCGGTCCGGGCGGAGTGCAACGTGTAGTGGTGGTACCAGTACTCATCGCGCAGGCCGGTCAGAAACCGGATGACATCCTTGCCAAAATCTGCGGACCCGCCGTCGATCAGCGCGCGGACTTCCGGCCAGCGGCGGGCGAGCTGCGCCAGTGCGGCCAACCGGCGTTGCGGGTGGTTGGCGGGACGCAGGCCGGCGAGTTTCCACGCGGCGGCGGGTAGAATGAGACGGTCCATCTGGCTGCGGCGCGGCCACCAGTGTTCCCAGCAGTCGCGCAGATACGCCCGGGTTTCCTTCGCGCTTTTGTCCTCGCCGAACTCCGGGGCCTGCAAGAATCCCGCCGCTCCGAGCAACAACGCGGTCGCGGCCTTTTGCTCGGCCTGCAAAACCTTGAGCGGCAGGCGTTGCGCGAGCAACGCGAACGGCAGCTTGTTTTCCTTGTACCCGAGGGTGATCGCCAGCGATTGAAAGAGCGCCTGGTCGTACCCCCGCACGGACGCGAGTCGCTGCCAGCGGCGGTTTTTGATTTCGAGCCGGTACTGCGCCGCCGCCGACAGGAGCGTGCGGACCTGCTCCTTGTCGAGCAAGCGTAGCGGTCCCAAGCATCGGCCGGGCATCGCCAGCGGCAGCGGCGCGGGCGGCGGGCGCTGCTCGATCTGACGGTAGTCGAGCTGCACCTGCGCGATCTGGCGGTGTTGGGAAGTCCGCGTGAAGGGTTGGCGCAACCCCTGGCGCAGGTAAAGGTGGAGCACGACGCCGTCGAACGCGGGGTTCGAGCCGTGGCCGTGGCGTTCCCAATCCTCGGCGCTCGTGTCGAGTTCGATGGCTCCGCGCAGGACGGGCGCGCCGTCGCGGTCGGGGAAACGCACGGCCGCATCGGTGAAATCCGGTCCGGCCTCGCGGTTCCAGACGCCGAACTGAACGACTTCCACGCGTTCGCCGTTGGTCGCGGTCAGGAAACTGGTGCCGAAGTCTCCCGCGAACCAGTGCGCCTGCAATTCGAGTTCGCTGCGGTCGTCGGAAAACCCGTCGGCGGGTGCCTCGCGCAACATCCCTTCCGGCGCGGTCAGCAAGGCGGCGTAACGATGGGCAAGCTCCATGGGGCGGCGGCGCTTCGGAGCGCCACGCGCCGTTGTACGTCCTGGCCCGGCTCCGGGTCAAGCGCCGGGGCGGACCGCGCCTCTCACGGTGCGACCAGCGTTTTCAGTTCGTCGAGCACCGCCGCCGCCGGTTCGCTGGCGTTCTGGTCGCGGGAGGAGGCGAGGATCGCCGCCGCTTCCCGTTTTCGCCCCGCGTTCGCCAGACAGCGGATTTCCTCGTAGGCCACGCGCACGCGGTCGGCCGGTTCCCGATAGTATTTCGCCGCGTGCTCGAACGCCTCCGCCGCGCGGCCGGCGTCACCATGTGCGCTTTCCAATAATCCCAGCCCCTCGTAGATCCGTCCGCTGTGGAGCCGCTCCGCGCTCTTTTTCAATGCCGCCGCGCCCGCCGCCGGGCCTTTCGCATGCCAGGTTCGCGCCCCCTGCGCGAAGGCCCGGCCATCGGCCGCCGTCGATGAGCCGCCGGCACTTCCCGACGGATCGTCGAGGTCGAATTCGAGGTTTTTCCAAACGAGCGCAGGCCGGTAAAGCGGGTCGCCGACGACCGTGTTCATCCACGAGAGTCCCGGCTGGGCGGCCCACGCGCTTTCCGCGAACGTGTAACCGTCGAGCAGGTGATCCGCAAAGATATCAAGGTGCGTCGTCAGGCTCAGATAGGGCTCGTAAACGTTGCCGAGCACCGCGTCGGCCCCCTTGTCAATCAATGGCCCGACCCACCACTTGAACGGGTCGCGCACGCTCGTCGCACTGAAGGAATGAATGTGGCACGCCACCGCTCCCGGCTGAAATTTGAACCCGCCGCGCGCGAACGGCCCGGCCACCTGCTCGGAATACCACCCGAAGTACAACGCAGCCTCGTTCATCGGGAACGGCTGCGAAAACATCGCGGGCTGGTTGTCGTAAACCGTCGGCAAGGTGTACGGGACGATCTCGTTGGCCAGCTTGGCCATCCACACGTCGCCCTCCGCCAAAGGGTTCGAGCCGGCGGCCATCCCCCGCCCGTCGATGTAACAGCGGCCCCAGAGCCCGGTTTTCTCGACCGCGAGGGAATCCTCGATCATCCGCTTGACCATTGAGCCCGTCGGCGCGTCGAGCCGGCCGACGAGCATCATCGCCGGCGGACGCTTGGCTTCCGGGAACCGGCTGTACGACCGGAAATACGGGTTCGGCAGGAATCCGGAGATCGCCCGCGTGAACCCGCCCAGCACGGTCAACTCGGAATCCACACACGCGCCGTTGGCGTCCTTGAGCGGCGACGGTTCGTTGCAATGGTCGCCCGGGTAATTGCTGGTCTGCTTGATGCGCAACGGAATCCCGCGGATCAGCACGAGGTAGCAAATCTGGTTGCTTGTGACGATGCTCGACGGTTCCTCGCCGGGCTTGTCGGGCGAGCGTTTCCACCAGCCGCGCGCATCGAAGACCTGTCGCAGCGGCGCAGCGATGTGGTTGTCGTATTCCTCGCGGCTGATTTCCTCGTCGGTCAAGCATTTCAGGCCGACGACGCGCTCGCTCGGAATCCCGCGCTTGCCGGCGTAGAAATCGGCGAGTTCGCGCGAGAGTGGGTCGTTTTCGTTGAACACGACCACCGCAAGGTCGGCCGGATTCGCCCCGGCGCGCGGACCGCCCGATGGTCCCAGCAGACCCTGGGTCAGGACCCGACTGGTGGTCAGCCCTGCGGCGAGGAGGATCAACGCCGCTACGACGATCCAGCCGTAAGGCCGCCCCCGGCGGCTGCTCCGTGTGTAGTAGCCGTCGGACGCATTCATAGGACGACTTTCAGCCCATCGTAGGCGACCCGAACATTGCCGGGAAGAATTTTCTCGGTCTCCGCGTGACCCAGGTCATGACACAGGTGGGTCAGGTAGGTCGCGCGCGGCCGGAGCGCGGCGGAAACTTCCAACGCCTCGTCCAAACTCATGTGCGTCGGATGGGGCCGGTGGCGCAGGGCATCGAGCACGAGAACCTCGACCCCGGCGATCCGTTCACGCACCAGTTCCGGCACGGCTTTGCAATCGCTCAGATAGGCAAATAACTTCCGGCCGCCCCGCGCGAAGAGATAGCCGTTGACGTTGATCCGGCCGTGCGGCACTGGCAGAGGGGTGATGGACGTTTCACCGATGCGGAAGGTTTCCGTCACCGGACGCGGCTCGGGCCTGAGGTAGCCTGGAAACCGCGCCGTCCCATCGAAGGCGAAACGGAACACGCGCTGCAAATCCGCCATCGTGTCCGGCGAAGCGTAGACCGGCAGGTCACGTCCGGCCAACAGGTCGCAAAACCGCCTCAGATCGTCGAACCCCATGATGTGATCGGTGTGCGAGTGCGTGTAGACGACCGCATCCAGACGCCGGACGCGTTCGCGCAGGCATTGGGCGCGGAAATCCGGGCCCGTGTCCACGACGAACGCCGCCTCGGGAGTCTCGATGTAAAGCGAGGAACGCGTGCGCCGGTCGCGCGGGTCGGAAGACGAGCAGACCGGACAATCGCACGCGATCATCGGCACGCCCTGGCTGGTGCCCGTGCCGAGAAACGTGATCTGAAAATCGCCCATGTCGTCCGCTTGAGAAAACCCGCCCGGCAGCTTACACTGCTGCCCCGTGCTGGCAACGCTCTCCTCGCTGCGCATCAAGAATCTGGCTCTGGTCGAGGAGTTGGACTGGCAACTCACGCCCGGGTTCGTCGTCGTCACCGGCGAGACCGGCGCGGGCAAGTCCGTGATCCTCGGCGCGCTCAAGCTTCTGCTCGGCGAACGCGCGGAAAAAAGCCTCATCCGCACCGGTGCGGATTCCTGCACGGTCGAGGCGGCCTTCGACGTGGAGGATTGCCGGGCGCTCGACTCCCAGTTGGAGGAGCACGGCCTGGAAGGCTGCGTGGACGGCGGTCTCATCGTCAAGCGCACCTTCACCCAGGCGGGAGGCAACCGGCAGTTCGTCAACGGTTCGCCGACGACGCTCGCCGTCCTCAAACAACTCGGCGACGTTCTGGTGGACCTCCACGGTCCGCACGACCACCAGTCGCTGCTCAGTGCCGAACGCCAGCTTGACTTGCTCGATGCGTTCAGCCGGGCCGAAGGCACCCGCCGCGAATATGAGGAAGTCTGGGCTCGCGTCGGCCAACTGCGCGAGGAACACGCCAGCCTCGCGTCCAACGAGGCCGCTTTGGAGCGCGAACTCGTCTTGCTGCGCCACCAGTCCGACGAAATCCAGAAGGCAAATCTCCTCCCCGACGAGGAAGAGGAACTCCAGGCCCGCTACGCCCGTGCCTCCAACAGCCGCCGGCTCATCGAACTGGCCACCGGCATCGCCCAGGAACTCTCCGAGAGCGAACCCTCGATCCTCACCCGCCTGGCGGAGACGGCGCGGCTCCTGCGCGAGTTGGAGAAGATCGATCCGGATGCCGCCGCGATGTCCGAGTCGCACAACTCGGCGGTCGTCGAGTTGGAGGAACTCGCGCGCTCGCTGGTCAACTACGCCGAGAAGCTCGACCTCGACCCCGAGCAACTCGCCGAGATGGAGGAACGCGTCCACCTGTTGCAATCGTTGCGGCGCAAGTACGGTTCGACCATCGAGCAGGTCATCGAATTCGGCGAGCAAAGCGCCGCGCGGTTGCAGAAGATCGAACATCGCGGCGCGGAACTCGACCGGTTGCAAGTCGAGATCGACAAAGGACACGCGCAACTCGTCAAAGTCGGCAAGCAACTGAGCGCTCTGCGGCTGAAGGCCGCGCCGAAACTATCACAGGCGGTGCGTGAACAGTTGCGCGACCTGGGATTCAAAAAAAGCGAGTTCGAGATTCACCTCTTGCAGTTGGATTCGCCGAGCGCGACGGGGTTGGAAACCATCGAATTTGTCTTTGCGCCACGTTCGAGCGGACTGGAAACGGTGGAATTCCTTTTCGCTCCAAATCCGGGCGAACCGCCGAAGCCATTGCGTTCCATCGCGTCCAGCGGAGAGATCAGCCGCGTGATGCTGGCGGTGAAAAGCGCTCTGGCCGACCAGGACGCCGTGCCGTTGCTGGTGTTCGACGAGATCGACGCCAACGTCGGCGGCGAGATCGCGCACGCGGTCGCCTCGAAGATGCGTTCGCTCGGCGTGCGGCACCAGGTGTTGTGCATCACGCATTTGCCCCAGGTCGCGGCCCTCGCGGAATCGCATTATGTCGTCACGAAAGAATTCACCGACGCGCGCACCTACTCGCGGCTGGCCGAGGTGAAGACGAAAGCCCGCGTGAAGGAGATCGCGCGGATGCTCGGCGGACAAGGAGACTCGGCGATGGCGCTCGCGCGGACGATGCTCAGCGGCAGGTCGGCCGCTGGTCCGGTCGGGAAAGAGTGACGTGCCGCATCACGACCGACTGCTGCCATGATTGGGCCGCTTTTGACATACGAAGACGACTTGCACTTGGAACAATTGTTAAATGCAGCCCACGCCAAAAGGATCGAAGTCCAGCCTGACCGCACCCGCCGCTCCGCCTTTTGGTTCCGGCGCGGTTGGGGACTGATTCATGGTTCGGGCTGGATGAGCGTTCAGTGCCTAATGCATCTCGGCTTTGGTCATCCTTTCAACCCGCTGCGCTGGCCGGCGGATAAACGACTATCGCGCGATCTGGTCCGGCTCTTTTTGGAGCACGGCTCCCGTCTTATTGATCCCTCTACCGTAGGCTGATCAACGGTCTGGACGCTTGGGGTTTAAAAGACGTGTTCAGGCGACTTCGGCCAGCAACGCCGCACGGACCCGCTCGAACTCCTCGTGGATCGCCCGCGTCTTCTCGCCGGTCTCGGTCATCTTGCCCGCGCGGCCCATTTGCTCAACTTCCGCGCACAGGTCGTGCAGGTCGTCGGCTCCGAAGTTGGAACTCGCTCCCTTGATGCTATGGACCGCTCGCACGAAATCCTGCTGCTGCCCCTGGTTGAGCGCCGTATCCATCTCGGCAAAACGCGCGGGGGTATCGGTGAGGAAAAGTTCGATCATTTCCTTGAGGAACCCGTCGTCCCCCTCGGATTGAAGGCTCTTGAGGGCTTCGAGGCTGTCGCGGTTGAGAACTGCGGCGTCAGGCGGC
>CALMVM010000572.1:28789-29152 GCA_937873255.1 uncultured Verrucomicrobiota bacterium
GGTCATGGCAATGATATAGGGTCGGCGGGGTCTATCGGGCCAGCGGCGGCGGATTTCTCTGGTGGCTTCGAGGCCATCCATCTCGGGCATCTGGATGTCCATGAGGACCACGTCATACTCCGCTGCTTCCAGGGCCCGGACGGCCTCGGAGCCGTCGTTGGTCAAGGTCGCGGTGTATCCTAGCTGTTTGAGCAGGCCCAATGCCACGCGCTGGTTGACCATGTTGTCCTCGGCGATGAGGATGCGCAGCGGGCATTGACCAGGAGCCGCGACGGCCGGCACCGACGCGCCCTCGGCGGCGTGGGCGGTGTCGGCCCCCCGGGGGGGGGCGCCCATAGCGGCCGGATTTGGCCGCCCCGCCCG
>CALMVM010000572.1:29162-35069 GCA_937873255.1 uncultured Verrucomicrobiota bacterium
GTGCGAGCCATTCGCGCCGTTATTGGACAGCACGGCCGGCGAATCCACGGGAGTCGCCGGAGGTTCGTCGGCGCTCTTGAGGTCGCTGGAATTGGGTACTGCCGCAGCCTTCACCGTGAATTCAAAATTCGATCCCATGCCCGGCTCGCTCTCCAGCCAGATCGCCCCGCCGAGCATCTCGCAGAGCCGGTGGCAAATCGCCAGACCCAGCCCGGTCCCGCCGTGCTTGCGGCTCGTCGAAGCATCCACCTGGCTGAACGGCCGGAAGAGGCGGTGCAGTTTTTCCTCGGGAATCCCCTCGCCCGTGTCGCGCACCGTGAAATGGAACATCCATGGATCAATTGCCCCGACGTGTCCGTGGTTTTCGACCGTCTCGTTGAGGTGGTGTCCCGTGACGACCACGTCCACGCGACCGTCGGCCGGGGTGAACTTCATCGAGTTGGAGATGAGGTTAAAGAGAATCTGCCGCACGCGGGTCACGTCGCTGACGAGCACTTCCGGAATGCGCGGATCGACCTCGCACGCCAGGGTCACGCCTTTACCGACGGCCTGCACGGAAAGCAGATCGATGACTTCCTTCAGGCACGGACGCAGAGCGAAAGGCTGGTTGTCCAGCTCCAGGCAACCCGCCTCGATCTTGGAGAAATCGAGCGCGTTGTTGATGAGGCTCAAGAGGTTATCGCCGCATGACGCGATCAGGCGCACGAGTTCTTCCTGCTCGGGTTTCAGCTCGGTGTTGAGCAGGAGCCCCGTCATACCGATGATCCCGTGCATCGGCGTGCGGATCTCGTGGCTCATCATCGACAGGAAATCGCTCTTGATCTGCGCGGTCTTGAGCGCCTCGTCGCGCGCCTGCGCCTGCGCGGCGGCGGCGTAGCGCTGCGAGGTGATGTCATGCACCGTGCCTTCGTAATAGGCGAGGTTGCCCGCCGCGTCGCGGATCGCGTGGATGCTCTCGCAAACCCACACGGTCGAGCCGCCCCGCCGGAAAATCTCGCTCTCGAAATTGGTCACGCGGCCCTCCGTGCGCAGCAGCCGCAGCATCTCGTCGCGGCGTTCCGGCAGCACTTGCAACGACCGGCCGAACTCGGTCGCATCCGCCACGAATTCCGCCGTCGAGCCGTAGCCGTACAATTTCGACGCCGACTGGTTCGCGTTGAGATACCGCCCGGCGGGATCGATCTGTAAAATGCCCTCGGCGACGTTCTCGAAGATGCCGCGATAATTCTCCTCCGCCGCGCGCAGGCGGTGGAGCGCGTGGTTGAGTTCGGCCGTGGTCAATTCGGCCTCGGCCATCTTCGCCAAGTCGCGCAAGGCCGCCCGCTGCTCGTCGCCGAACGCATGCGCCTCGCGGTCCACGATGGAAAAAGTGCCCAGCGGCAGTCCGTCGGGCGAGAGGAGCGGCTGGCCGGCGTAGAAGCGGACGTTCGGCTCGCCGGTGACGAGAGGGCTGTCGTGAAAACGTTCGTCCTGGGCGGCGTCCGCCACCACGAGCACCTTGTGGGGAGTGAGGATCGCGTGCGCGCAAAGCGACGATTCGCGCGGCACTTCCGTGCGCTCCAGTCCGCGCCGCGATTTCATCCAGACCCGCTTCTCATCCACGAGCGACACGAACGCCGTTGGCACCGCGAATAACTCGGTCGCCAGCCGCGTGATGCGGTCGAACCGCTCCTCCGGCGGCGTGTCGAGCACGTGCAGGCTGCGGGTGGCAGCCAGCCGTTTCTCCTCGTTGTATGGCAGCGGGGGTTCGATCATGACCGGACGGAGCCCGCCAACTCGCTGTCGTTGACTCCCACGAGCTTTGGCGCGGCGACCGTGCGCGCGGCGGGCGCGCCCGCCGGGGCGGCGGCGTCGCCGAGCGTGCCGCGCAGGACGTAGATCAAGCCCTTGACGGCCAGTTCGATGTACGAGAACGGCTTGCCGATGAAGTCGTCGCCGCCGCTCAGGCTCGATTTGGCCCGGCTCTCGAAGCCACTCAGGGCCGTGACGAAGATCACCGGCGTCTTGGCGTGCAGCGGCATCGCGCGCAGCTTCTTGCAAAGCTCGAAGCCGTTCATGCCGGGCATCTCGACATCGAGGAACACCAGGTCGTAGCGATTATCCTGCAAGAGCTTGAGCGCCTCGTCCGGATGGCTGACGGCCGTGGACTTCAGCCCCGCTTTTTCGAGCGAATGCCCGATCACGCGCCGGCTGATGATCTCGTCGTCCACCACGAGGATCTGCTCGTTGAGCGGTTGGCCGGTCTCGTGGATGCCGGCGTTCGTGAACAGCAGCGCGAGGAAATCCATCGCCTGGGTCAAGGTGCGCTTGGTCGAGGGATTCAGGCCCTCCGGTTTCGCCTGGAACTCGCGCAGCATCGCCTCCAAGGCACCCGCGAGACGCGCCACCTTCTTGAACCCGGCGATGGCGGCGTTGCCCGTCAGCGAATGGACGCGCGTGTAGAGTTCGAGCAATTGCACCGAGAGCGCCTCGGCGTCGCCCTGGCTGCGCAGGAGCATCTGGAGCATTCCGCGCAGCGATTTGACGAACTCTGGCGCGCCCTGGAGCAGCGACTCGCGGATTTCACCCTGGAAATCGCTGTCGTCGGGGGCGACCCGCCCCTGGGTGATCGCGCGGTTGTCGCCGCCGCTGACCGGCGCGCCGACGGGGACCGACAACGGCGGCAGGTCGAATTTGACGGATTTCGGCGAACTGGCACCGAGCACCGCCCCGCTGGGCAGGAAGATTTCGTTGAGCGCCAGCACCACGTCGCGCGGCGTGGCCGCCGCCTTGTTGAACAAACGCAGGACACCCGCCGCCTTGGCCTCTTCTTCCACGTCGCGCGTGTAGATGTTGGTGAAGACGAGCACCGGCAGTTTCTCGAACTTCTTCTGCGCGCGGGTCTTCTTGAGAATCTCCGATCCCGACAACCCGCCCGGCAGCAGCAGGTCGAGCAGCAGCGCGTCGGGGTTCTGCGTGTAGATGTCATGGAACCCGGTTTCGCCGTCGAGCGCGACCTCGACTTCGTAACCGGCCGCCTCGATCTGCTGGCGGTAGATGCTCACGACCGATTCGTCGGCGTCGATGATGAGAATTTTCTTGTTGATCCGGTTGGCGGCGGGCGCCGGGGTGGACGCCGCCGGATTGCCGCCCATCGAGATCGTGCGCGCGGGCGGCGCGGACATTTCCGGCGCGGCAGCGGGAGCGGACGGCGCGGCGGACGCGCCGTTCGAGGACGTGGTGGCCGGGGATGGCACGACGGACTGCTTGGCGCGCGGTTGCGCGGACAGCACGCGGGGGAAAAGCGCGGTCTTGAGCGCCGTGAGGATTTCCTCCGACTTGACCTCGTTGCGCTGGAAAACCCGGTTCGCGCCGGCATCAAGCGCCTCCATTTCCTGGTTCACGCGGCCCGCCTTGTCGCGCACGAACATGGCGATAAATAGACCTTTCAATTCGTCCTGACTGCGAATCTGCCCGAGCATGTCGAGGCCGTCGATCTCCGGCGGCGCGTGGTCGATCAGCAGCGCGTCGAAGGAAAATCCGTACAAAATGTCGAGCCCCTTCGCGCCTTCCGCGACGCACTCCACGCCATAGCCGGCCGCTTCCAGGTCGCGCTTCCAGCGCTTCACCGTCGCATCCTGCGTCGCAATGACCAACACGCTCTTGGACTTCGGCAGACGCTTGGCGGGGGCGGTCGCGTCGGGTGCCTGCACCATCGTGATCTCGCCGGCGCCGTTGCGAGCGGGCTGGGCTTCGGCGGGCTCGTTGCGCTGGAAAAGCCGGCGGAAGAAGCCTCCCTTTGATCCATTGTCAGAATTGCTCATAGATGTAGGACGCGGTGGTGGTTGGGGTCGTGGTCTCGCAGGCGGAAGGTCTAATGCATTAAGCACGAAGGCGGCCAACCTGTGGGCGGTCAGGCGCTCAACCTGCTACGGATGGTGTAAAGCAAGAAGTCGGCCCACGTTTCCCGAATGAGCAATTTTGCTGGCAAATCTTTGACGGATAGAGGTTTAAGCCAATACACCCGCCGGGTGACGGCTCATTACTACGTCGCCATGGCGCTCGTGGGCGTCCTGGCCGTTTCGCTGTTCGCGGTGCTTTTCGCGCAAATCAACTCTCAGGGTCGATACTCGGCGATGATCGGCCAGAGCAGCCAGCAGCGCACGCTGGTGCAGCGCGTCGCGCTCTTTTCGTTGCGCCTGACCCGCGAGCCGGACGCGTCGCGCCGCCGGGAATTCCAGTCGATCATCAACCGCGCGGTCACGCACCTCGAACGCACCCAGCGCGGGTTGATCCAGGGCGACGCGGGTCTGGAGTTGCCGGGTCGTCCGGGACCGGAAATCGAGGCGCTGTATACCAATCCACCGTCGGATCTGGATCGCCGGGTGGGAGTGTTCGCCGACAAGGCGCGCCGGATCGTCGCCCAATCGACCGACGCGCCTTTGGCCGCCGATTCGCCGGAACTGGCCGCCGTCATCGAGGCGGTGCCGGGCGAGCTTCTTGCCGCCCTCGACGAGGCGGTCGCGGCCTACGAACACGCCAACCGCCGCACGACCCACTGGCTCCAGGCGGTGGAGACCGTCCTCGTCCTCCTGTTGTTGCTGACGCTCTTCGCCGAGCTGCGCTACATCTTCCGGCCGCTCGTGCGCGCGATTTTGCGCGAGACGCGTGTGCAGTCCGCGACCCGACGCCGTTACAACGCCGTGTTGAGCACCGTCGGCGAGGCCATCGTGACGCTGGACGCCGACAACGTGATCCTCAGCGCCAACGCCGAGGCCGAGCGCGTGTGGCACCGGCCGGTGGCGGAGTTCGTCGGACAGCCAATCAAGGCGTTCGTCCTGCCCGGGCGCGAATTGGCCGCGGCCGAGTGGCGCGCGATGTTCCCGCCCGGGTCGCGCGCGCCGTCGGTCGGCTTGCGCGTGGGCGGCGAGCCTTTCCCCATCGAACTCCGCCTCACCGAGACGATCCCCGATCCCACGGACGACGACGGCCCGGGCCGGGTGCGGACCGCCGCACACTTCTACACGCTCTGCGCGCGCGACATCAGCGAGCGCGTCGAGACCGACCGCCTGATCGCCGCCGCGCGCGACGCCGCGCTGGATGTGGCGCGGGCCCGGAGCGAATTCGTCGCCAACGTCAGCCACGAACTTCGCACCCCCATGAACGGCGTGCTCGGCGCGGCCGACCTGCTTGAAGCGACTCCGCTCAATCCCGAGCAACACGACTTGCTCGACACGATCCGCACCTCAGGCGATTCGCTCCTGACGATCATCAACGACATCCTCGATTTTTCGAAGATGGAAGCCGGCAAGATGTCGCTCGAAACCATCGAACTCGACCTGCGCCAACTCGTTGAGAGCACCGCCGACGTTCTCGCCGGCCGCGCGTTACAAAAACAGTTGGAACTCATCACCTTCATCGAGCCGGGCACGCCGACCCAGTTAATGGGCGACCCCGGCCGGCTGCGGCAGGTGCTCCTCAATCTGTTGGGCAACGCCATCAAGTTCACCAAGAGCGGCGAGATCGTCTTGCGGGTGCGGCACGAGAAAACCGACGACGGCCAGGCGACGCTGCGTTTCTCGGTGCAGGACACCGGCCTCGGCATCGAACCGGCGGCGCGGGAACGGTTGTTCCACGCGTTCAGTCAGGCGGAGGATTCGACGGCGCGGCATTTCGGCGGCACCGGGCTCGGGTTGACGATCTCACGCCAGTTGGTCGAACTGATGGGGGGCGAGATCGACGTGGACAGCGTACCCGGGAAGGGTTCGACGTTCTGGTTCACGGTGAAATTCGCACTCGATCCCGAAGCCATCGAGGACTTGGAGCACGCCAATCCATCGCTGGAAAGTTTGCGCGGAATGCGCGTTTTGGTTGTGGACGACAACGCGACCTTGCGCGGCATCGTGCAGCAGCGCCTCACCGCCTGGG
>CALMVM010000572.1:35079-36221 GCA_937873255.1 uncultured Verrucomicrobiota bacterium
GCCACACGCTGACTCTTCTGCGCGAGAAGATGGAAGCGGGCACGCCGTACGACGTGGCGTTGCTCGATCTCAACCTCGGGTCCATCGACGGGTTCACCCTGGCGTGGGCCATCACGAACCAGCCGCTGCTCGAACGCACGCGGCTCCTGTTGGTCACGTCACTCGGCGTCGAGAGCGACCGCCACGCATACACCCAGATCGGCATCTGCGGGTCGATCACGAAGCCGATCAAGTACCACGCGCTGCTCAACGCCCTGGCGCAAATCGCGGGCACGCCCGCCGGTCAGCCCGCCGCCGTGACCAAACCGGTCAACGGCGACGCCCATCGCCCTTCCAAATCCAAAGCCCAGCCACAGCCGCAAAACCTCCGCGTGCTGCTCGCCGAGGACAACGCGATCAACCGCAAACTCGCCTTGCGTCAGCTCCACAATCTCGGCTGCCGGGCCGACTCCGTGGAGAACGGCCTGGAGGCCCTCGCCGCGCTCGATGCGGGCACCTACGACGTGGTGCTCCTCGATATGCACATGCCGGTGATGGACGGATGCCAGGCCGCGTTGACGATCCGCCAGCATGAGGCGCAACTCGGCAAGCGCCGCCAGACGCTCATCGCCCTGACCGCCAGCGCTGCCGGCGCGGACCGTGAGAAATGCCTGTCGTCGGGCATGGACGACTTCCTCGGCAAACCGGTCCGGCAGGACGAACTGGCAAAAACGCTCGTCCGCTGGATGCCGGTGGACGTTGCTCCGGTCATGTCGAAGAAGTCCGGTTAGTCGTTGCTCCCGCCGTGGTTGGAATCGCCACCGGTGAAGAATCGCTGGATTTTCGCGCCGGTGCGGCGAGCCGTTTGACCGACCGCCTGACCGGTGCGGTTGAACGTGTCGCCGACCGCGTCGGTGGTGTGATCGAGCGTCCGCCCGGCGCGCGAGAAGAATCCGCCGCCGTCCGAGGACGGGGCGGGGCCGCGCCGCGTGTCATCGTCGTCGTCGTCACGGTCCCGGGGCGGGGCGTTCCGGATGGGGTTGTAAGTCGTGGTCGTCGTTGTGGTCGTCCCCCGGCCGGAGGGAGAAACGCGCGTGGGCCGCACGGTGTCGTGGTCGGCGTCGTGCGCGGAATTCAGTGAGCGCACGGAAGCGGTTTGCTGC
>CALMVM010000573.1:0-5149 GCA_937873255.1 uncultured Verrucomicrobiota bacterium
CCTTCCGCAGGTTTGTTTTGGGAACGACGGCGGCTTTGACGATGGCAGTCGTGCCGGCCCGGGGTCAATCGCTGGACAGAGCTTCGACCACCACCCTCGCCACAACCGACCGGGTGGTCATCACGGACGAAGGGGTTGCCAGCGCGTACGGCGCGCCGGCCGCATTTTCCCGCAGCCGTTTCGCCAACCTCACCAACGCCTACGTGCTGCCGCCTTACGCGGTGTACGCCGGTTTGATCTACGAGGGACGCGCCCTGCGCTACGACCATCCCGACCATCTTTTCACCCAGGAAATCGAACTCGGCCTGCCCTACCGTTTCGGCGTGGCCATCGAAAACGGCCAGGAAGCGTACCGCAATCGTGGACAGGAAACGACACTCAGCTTCGAACTACGCTACGCACTGGCCGACTGGAACAAAATCCCGCTCAACCCGACGCTGTTCGTGGAATATCGCAAGGGCTTTGGGCGCATCTTTCACGATGAAGGCGTGCCGATGCGGCGGGACAAGGGAGATGACGACGGCGACGTGGATGTCGATACCGCCCGGCGGCAGGCGCACCACGTCCGGAAAGCCGAGGATGAAGGAGATGACGAAGAAGGCGGGGGAGGGCGTCCGCGCATCCCCGACGCCGTCGAGTTTCGTTTGTTGCTGGCGCAGGATTTCCACGAAAAGGTCGAGTGGGCGATGAACTTCTTTTATGAGTTGGAAGTGCAAGGCGACCGGGGCCGGGAATGGGGTTTTGCGCAGAGCCTGCTCACCCCCGTGCTTTCGCGGGAGCGATTGAAGGTCGGGCTGGAAATGCAGTACTCCAACTTCACCGATAAAGACACGCGGGGAGACGCGGCGAATCGTTTCATCATCGGCCCGACGGTGGCCTTCAAACCCACGCGGAATACACGCATCGATTTATCCCCTCTGTTCGGGGTGACCTTCGATGCGCCGAGGGTGCAGGGGTTTGCAGTGTTCTCCTACACTTTCGGTCCCGGTGGTGAAGGCAAGGAATCAGAGGCTCCTGCCTCTACCCGCAACCGATAACGCGGCGAACCCGCTTGTGCGCTGTCGCGTCCGGAAATTTACGCGAGGATCGCGTAAATGGTGACGGGCTGATGTGCGACCTTGCCCCGTTCCGAGTCTGCGTGCCATGGTTTCGCGTCGCCAAAGGGACCGATGGCAAATCGGGCGAATGGATTCTTTACAAGGGAGAGAGGGACGGCAAGCCGCGCTACAGCGTCTTTCGATTGCGCGTGAGGGCGTCTGCTCTCTTCGTCTGTCATTCTGAGCGCAGCGAAGGACCTCTCGGCGTGGTACCCGCGAGATGATGGCTTTTCCGGCCGAGCGTGAGGTGGAAGGCGGGCGGGTACCTCGGGCGAGGTCCTTCGCTGCGCTCAGGATGACAGAAGCTTTTTGGTGGCTGTCGTCTCCTACAGGCAAATGAAAAACGCTCTAAAATCCCACGGCCAGTCCCGCGTAGCCGTTGATGCCGGGGGCGGGTTCGATGCCGTTCTGGAAGACGCGCGAATAATAGATCTGGTTGGTCAGGTTGGAGACGCCCGCCAGCAGCCGCAGGTGGCTGTTGATGTTGTAATCCGCCGCGAGGTCGAGCGTGTAGTACGCAGGGATCTTCGCCGGCAGTGTCGCCGTGCCCAGGTTGGAATCCTGATAGTATTCCGACGACACGGACACCGCCGTCAGGCTGATGTTGAAGCGTTTGTCCTGGCGGAAGGTCAGGCCGGCCTTGACGACGGTTTTCGGCGCGAAGGCCGGCGTCTTGCCGACCCGGCCCGCAATCGAACTGCTCGTGAACGTGGCATCGAGCAGTTGCAGGTTGCCGAAGGCCGTGAGGTGGGTCGTCTTCTTCTGGTAAGCGAGGAAGTCGTAGGCGAGTTCGCCCTCGAAGCCACGGTGGCGGGTGTCCCCGCTGTTGACGTTGGTGACATCCGTCCGGTTGAGCTGGATCGACTCGATGCGGTTGGTGAAGTCGATCCAGAACAAACCCACGTCGTACCACAACCCGGTGATCGGCGTGCCGTGGACGCCGCCTTCGTAGGTCATGGACTTCGATGGGTCGGCCGTGTTGCCCGGCTGGAGGTTGGCGAACGGCGAGGCCACGTCGAAATAACGCAACGGCCGCCAGCCGCTGGACACGTTAAAGTACGTCTCGTTGCCCTTGCCGAAGTCATTGCCCAGGCCGACGGCCCAGAGCGGCACCCAGCGATCCGCGCTGACGCGTACCAGCGGTCGGGTGAGGAACGGCGGCTTGACGGTTTCGTTCACGTCCACGGACTCGTGGTCGATGCGCAGCGAGGGCACGACGTGGATGCCGTAGGGCAGGCGGAAGACGTTTTCCGCGAAGAACGCCTGGTAGTTGGAATTGCGCGACTGGTCGAGGCGCGGCACGCCGGAGCTGTCGTCCTTGTTCGTGTAGAGGTTCGTGTTCGTATACTGCCGGAACGGTGCGTCGTCGTGGTAGACGACGCCGCCGAAGGTCAGCGCGTTGCCCCGGCCCCAGCGTTTGATGGCCCGCACGTCGCCGCCCACGTTGTAGAACTTCTCGATCTGCACCGTGGTCGTCGCCGGGGCCACGCCGGCGGCGCTCAGGTTGCCTGCCGCGCGGGTGTCGAGGTCCTGGTAGGTGTCCCACGCCTTGGCCTCCAGCCGCCAGCCGTCGTCGAAGTCGCGGTTGTACATCAGCACGGCCGAATACCGGTCCACCCAATCGTGGTTGTACGGCGTCGGCGAGAAGTTGCGGTCCGCCTCGAACTGCTGGTAGGTGATGCGCCCGGGGTCGCCGGCGGTCACGCGGTACGCGCCGAGGCTGAGCGAGAGCGTTTGTTTGTCATCGGGATGGTAGGCGACGAAGAGGTCGGTCTGGAGCAGGTTGGACCGGGAATTATCGCGCTGTCCGTCGGATCGTACGTCGCCGAAGTCGATCCGGAAATCGAACTTCCCGTAGGAGCCTTCGAGCATGTTGTAGGTCGAGTAGAGACCATAGCCGCCGCCGACCTGTTCGCTGTAGCCACTGAGGGCTTGCCCGGGCTCGGGTCGGCGGCTCACGAAGTTGATGGCCGGCGCGGGCTCGGGTCCGTAGAGCAGGCTGTTGCCCGCGCGGATGACCTGGATCTGGCTGATGCTCTGGTAGAGGGGCAGGTAATACAGCGTCGGAAAGCCGATCCAGTCCGTCGTGATGGGAAGACCGTCCTGCAACACCAGCACGAACTCGGATTCCTGCGGGTTGCCCAGGCCCCGGTAGCTCAGGTTGAACTGCGCGGGTGTCTGCTGCTCGGTGACGAGGACCCCCGGCGAGCGCGCGAAAGCTTCCTGCTGGTCGTTATCGATGATCGTCGGGATTTTATCGAGATTCGTGACGGTGGTCTTCTTGGTGACGGTGATCTGCGTGCCGGACACCTCCTTCATGAGGTGATCCAACTTCGGGCGTTGGTCGTCGGGCAATTTGTATTCCGGCGTCTCGGCGGTGATGACCACGTGCGAGACTTCGGAATCGTCCGACTTCTTCTTGGCAGAAGTCGGGTCCGACGTGGCGTTGATCGAATAGCGCGTCAGCTCTTGACCGTGCAGCCCCCCGGAAAAGTACAGTGCCGCGGCAGAAAACACTCCGCTCAAGGCGACGGATGTCCACCGCTTCGCCGTCAGGCATTTTCCATGCGTCGGCCTGGCGTCGCCACCGGCAAGGTGGTGAACATCGTTGGAGGGAATTCTTAAAAAAGAACTCCCATCCGGAGGATTTGCACAAAAAAGAATGGCGGGCCTGTCCATCGGCGCGGAAGATGAGGATGTCGGAGGAAAGCGGCAAGGAAAAACTCATTGTCAAATGAATTTTGTGCCATCTGCCGGGCAATTCCAACGCCCGCAAGCAACGATCCGACCCGGGCAGGATGATCTTCAGGATGTGCCGCGCATCTGCCGGAATCCCACTCGCATTGTCCGCCAACCGGTCGGCCATAGTGCTGGCAAGGCGATGAGGGAGGCATGGGCCATCATGCGTAGAGAGAATCGTGAATGCGGATATACAACCCCATCCTGGGCATGCTTGCGACGCTGCTGACCCAGGGGTGGGACCACGGCGGTGACGAAAGAGTTCGCAACCCGTGCGCGGGTTCTCGGCAGGCCAAGTGAAGAGATCATCGGCACGCGGCTACGTTGTCGCGCAAGCCGCCGCCGCCGTTTTTCGTCACACGGTGATTGCGTGTTCCTGCCGTGCAATGGCTCGTTCGAGTACGGCCTTCAACTCCGGCTGGCGGATCGGCTTGCTGAGATAATCATTCATCCCCGCGGCCATGCACGCTTCCCGGTCTTCTTTCATGGCGTTCGCGGTCAGCGCGACGATGTACGGCCGCTCGGATGGAGCGAGCAGTTTATCGATCCGCCGGGTCGCTTCGAGCCCGTCGATTTCCGGCATCTGGACATCCATGAAAACGAGGTCGTAGCGCTGACGCTGCACCGCCGCGGTGGCCTCTTCCCCATCGACGGCAAGATCGCTGGCGTACCCGTATTGCAACAGCACGCGTTTGATGACCTGTTGGTTGATGGCGTTGTCCTCCGCCACCAGGATCTTCAGCGGAAACCGGGTGGCCATTGCCGGATCGGCACCTTGCGGCGGCCGGCTCACGCGTGCGTTCGATTTGGCGCTGCCCAAGGCCGTGGTCAGTGCGTTCAGCAGATGCGCCTGCTTGACGGGTTTCATGAGCCGTGACGCAAACTCGTCGGCCGCGTTGAGACCGCCTCCTTTGGTGGGGATGGAAGAACTCAGCAGCACGAGCGGCAAGGCCCGAAGAGTTTCCCGGGAATGAATCTTTCGCGCCAGTTCGTAGCCGTCCATGTCGGGCATCTGCCAATCCAGGATGGCGAGGTCTATCTGCGGGCCGCTCTCCAGACACGACAACGCGTCCGCCGGCACCGCAAAGGCTGTGGGGACCATGCCCCAACGCTCGGTTTGAATTTGCAGGATCTGGCGGTTGATCTCGCCGTCGTCCACGATGAGCACCCGCTTGTCCTTGAGGATGGCCGACGAAGCGAGATATTTTTTCCGGCGTGGAGAACAGGTCTCTTTCGCGAAGACCGTGAAGAAAAACGAGGTGCCGACACCTGACCTGGTCTCGACCCAGATCCGTCCGCCCATCGCCTCCACG
>CALMVM010000573.1:5159-14657 GCA_937873255.1 uncultured Verrucomicrobiota bacterium
GGCAGATCGCCAGCCCCAAGCCGGTGCCGCCGTGCCGGCGCGTGACCGACGCATCGACCTGGCTTAACGCCTGAAATAAACGGTTCATACGATCCTCCGGGATGCCCGGTCCGGTGTCACGCACCTCGAATTGGAGCCGCACCCATTCTTGGTGGGCGGATGGGCCAGTTGCCAGTTCACGCAGATACCCGGCCGCGGTGGGAACGTCTTCCCCGGAAGCCCGCTCGCCGGAGACTTCGACGACCACTTCGCCCTTCTCGGTAAACTTCAGCGCGTTGCCCACCAGATTGATGAGGACCTGGCGCAAGCGCGTCGGATCGCTGACGATTGCGCCGGGCACCTGTGAACCGTAGAGGTAGGCAAGATCGATGTTTTTCTCCGCCGAGCGGGCTGCGAAAACGTCGAGGACCTCTTCCAGACAGGGGATCAAATCGAAGGTGAGGTGTTCGAGTTCCATCGAACCGGACTCGATCTTGGAGAAGTCGAGGATCTCGTTGATGACGGTCATCAGGTTGTCGCCGCTCTGGCGGATCGTTTCGACGAAGCCGACCTGTTCCTCGCGCAAATCGGTGTCGAGCAGGAGGCTGGTCATGCCGATGACGCCGTTCATGGGCGTGAGGATCTCGTTGCTCATCTTCTCCATGAACTCGCTCTTGGCGACGTTGGCGGCGTCTGCCTTCTGCATGGCGACCTGGAGCTCGCGGTTGGCTTTGGCAAGTTCACCGGTGCGCTCGGCGACGGCTCGTTCGATGCGCTCGTGGGTCAACTGCGATTCCGCCTGCCGGAGGGCGATACGGCGCATCTCCAGCAGACTCTGGTGGCACATGATGGACAGAAAGATATCCTCGAACAGCACCCAGCCGGCGTGTTCGATCCAGCGGTAGTAGCCAGGCAGGACCGACCCGAAGATGGATTGCGGCCAGTACACGCCGCGCAGGAGATGATCCGCGGCGGTCACCAGCGTGGCCGTGGCCAGTACGCGCCAGTCCCGGTAGAAGGCCAGGAAGGCCAACGAGCCGAAGATGTGGAAGTGCGTTTCGATGCGCCCGCCGCTGAGATGGATGAACAGCGCCGAAGCAAGCATCTCGGAGGCCGCGATGACGTGGCGCGTCATCGCGTGCCCCGGATGCGTGAACACGAGCAGCACGGGAAAAGCGGCGATGGCTCCCCCGAGGAAGATCGCGGCGAGCACGTGGAGGTGCACGGAACTCACCGCTCCGATCCAGGTGTGAGGAGTCACCCACAAAGCCACCCCGATACCGGCGAGCCATTGCACCACCATCAAACCGGCGAACATCCGATCCGTCCGCTTCCAGGCACGCAGACGTTCGCTCCGGAAAAAATTGTCCGCCAGTTGCCTGAGGTGCGCCGGTTCTGCTTCGCCTTCGGAAAAGGAGAATCTGAAGGCAGCGCGGATTTGCGCGAGCGAGATCATGGTTGAATTGGAGAAGCGGGCGGTTCCAAAAGGGGGCAGCCGAAGACCGGCGTGTGGTCCGCCGGCGAATGGCCTCGGAGGACCAGGCCGACGACCGCCGAACGTCCAGGATTGTCGCCTTCGTGGCCACGGGAGGGAGTGATGCCCCCGCTGAAGACCAATTCACCCGAGGGTCGGTACAGGAGAACGTGGCCCGATCCTTTCACCCCGAAGCGGTTGGCCTCCACGCCGTCGCGGTCGGTGGTGACACGAACCCCCGGGATCGTCGCGGCTTCTTGCCACAACTCACCCTGCTCCCAATGTGGGCCTACTCCTTCGGGGAGAGTGAAAACGACGGTCGCCGCCACCTTGTGCGGAAGGCCGACCATCAACTCGGCAAGTTCGTGCATGCTCGCCCGGGTGCAGGGACAATGCGGATGGATGAAGAGGATCAACGTCGGCACGTCTGGCGCCAGGGCCAGGGCGGAATGCGGCGGAAACGTCGGCTGGGCGGCAGCACCTGCGACCGGAGTCCATTCCTCTCGTGCAAGGCTGAAAAAGCCGGTTGTCAGGATGGCGATCCAGACCAGGCCTGCAAACGGCACGAGCTTGCCGGGCGGACGAACCTTGGCGGGTCCACTGATCTGTAGGCCCTGTGCAAAGGGCGGGATGTCGCCGGAGGCGTTTGCGTTCATGATTCGGTCAACGACATCCTGAGTGTAGGCATCTCCGATGCACGCCCGGAACGAGTGCGAGAGGATTGATCGTTCTTGACCCCGTGGGTGCGGAGGTGGAATTGAAGGTGGTTCGATCCGGCAGGGGAACGAGAGGAACCGGTTGGTGCAGGTTGCTGGGTGGTTGCACGTCAAATGCTCCCAAGGAAGAGTACCCGAACCTTCAATAGCATGAACTGGTCTAGAGCCGCTGGGGTCAATCCCTGTCAAGCATCGGAGTCTTGACCTCATCGAACTCATGCCGGCCAGAACGCGCTGATGGCGGCACCGGACATGGGCGATCCATCGGCGGCCGGCCCGCAGCCTGGACGGGAGGCGGTGCCACGGCAGCTTTCCAAACGGCTACCTTGCGTGCAACGCCTCGTCGATGGCGCGCAGAAAAACCGCGATGTCCAAGGGCTTGGTCAGGTAAGCCCTGGCCCCGAGATCGAGCAGCCGCTTGGGCTGGTCGTTCGTGGCGTCCGCGCTGACCATGATCACCGGGATGTCCCGGGTTTGCTGGTCCGCCTGGAGCTGTGCGAGCAGCGCGTCCCCGGCCAGGTCGGGCAGTTGCAGGTCGAGCAGGATCAGATCAGGGCGGCGCTGGCGGGCCAGGTCCAGCCCGACGCGGCCGTCCATGGCTCCGAGCATCCGGACGTTGGGCCGCAGGACTTCGAGTGTTTGCTCGACCAGGGCGATGTTGGAAGGGTTGTCCTCGATGCAGAGCACGACCGGCCCCGCGGTGGCCACGACCTCCGGCCGGACGGGAGCGAGGTCTTCGGATCGGGGCGAGCGGGTGGAAATCGGCAGTTCGAAATAAAAGGTGGTCCCCTCCCCGAGGGTGCTCTCCACCCCGATGCAACCCTCCATCGCCTCGACCAGCCGTTTGGAAAGGGCCAGGCCGATGCCCGTGCCTTCCACCCGGCTCTTCTCGGCTCCCAGTCGCTCGAAAGGCGTGAAGAGTTTTCCCAGGTTCGCCGGATCGATGCCGGTTCCGGTGTCGCTGACCGACAGGCGCAAGTGTCCCTCGCGCGCCGCCGGTTCGCAAAGGATGCTCACCGAGCCGCCCGGCCGGTTGTACTTCACGGCGTTGGAGAGCAGGTTGAGCAGGACCTGGCTCAAACGTTGCCGGTCCGCCCACAAGGTCCGGTCACAACCACTGCCGTGGCAGTGTCCGATTTGCACCTTGTACTGGTCGGCCAGCGGCCGCAGGAGCGACACCGTGGCGCTGACCAGATCTTCCACCTGCACGGGGCCGGGCGTCAGTTCCATGTGGCCGCTCTCGATGCGGGCGATGTCGAGCACCTCGTTGATCAGGCCGAGCAGGTGCCGGCCGCCTTTGAGGATGTGCGAGACGTTCTCGTGCTGGCGGGAAGTTTGCACGCTCAATTCCAGCAACTGGGCAAAACCGAGGATGGCGTTCATGGGAGTGCGCAACTCATGGCTCATGCGCGAGAGAAACTCGCTCTTGGCGAGGTTCGCACGCTCCGCCTCTTCCTTGGCCTGCTGGAGGGCATTGGCGGCTTGCCGCATCGCCGTGACCTCGCGCACGATCCCGATGACGCCCAATAGGTTGCCCGCAGCATCTCGATAAGGGCTCTTGGTGCTCTCGAACACATGCTCGACCCCGTTGATCACGTCCCGCGACTCGGTCGTCATGGGCCGATCCAGCCGCATGACTTCCTGGTCGTAGGCCTGGATTTGCCGGGTTTCCTCCGGCGGGAAAAAAGCGCTGTCGTCTTTGCCGATCACCTCCGCAGGGGTGCGGTTGAGGATCCTGGCCCCGGCCGGATTGATCAGCAGATAACGGCTCTGCCGGTCCTTGAGGAAAATGATGTTGTCGGTGCCGTCGATCACCGAACTGAGCAGATGGTCGTGGTCCTCGATCTGTTTTTGCACGCGGCGGCGCTCGGTGATGTCGCGCTGCACGCTGACCCAGTGCGTGTACCACCCCTTTTCGTTGGCGACGGGCACGATGTTCAACTCCACCCAGAACTCGCTGCCGTCCTTGCGGTAGTTGAGCAGTTCCACGCGCACGGGCTTCCAGCGTTTGAGCGCCTTCCGGATCTTGGCCTTGGCTTCCGGGCTGGTGTCCGGTCCCTGGAGCATGCGCGGCGTCTGGCCCAGCGCCTCCTCGGACGTGTAGCCTGTCGCGGTGGTGAACGCCTGGTTGACGTAGATGATGCGCGGACCATCGCCTTCCACCGGCTCGGCCTCCGTGATGACGATGGCGTCGTTGGCGTGCCTGACCGAGCTTTCGAGCATGCGGAGCTGGTTTTCCACGGCCTGGCGGGCGGAGATGTCGCGGATGTAGCCGGTGAACATCGGAGGGCCAGCTGCCGCGATGCGCGTGATCGTCAGTTCCACGGGGAACTCCCGTCCATCGGCGCGCACGGCCGAAAGCTCCAGGCGCTTGTTGAGCGCGGGGCCTTCGCCGGTGGCCAGGACATGCCCCATGCCGCAGCGGTGCGCCTCACGAGAGGCGGGCGGGATGATCAACCCGGTTAGTTCTCGTCCCACCGCCTGCGCGGCCGGGTAGCCGAACATGGTCTCCGCCGCCCGGTTGAGTTCGATCACGACTCCATGGTGGTCGATGGTAAAGATGCCATCGAGCGCCGCGTCGAGCACGGCTTGCTTGTGCGCCTCGGCGTGCTGGCGCTCGGCGACTTCCGCGGCCATCTGCTGCGTGGTGCGGCGTGCCTCCAGAGCGTCCATCACCATGGCGGCCAGCCCACGGAGGTCCGCCATCTGCGTCGGGCTGAACTGCCGGGGCACGTGGCCGAAGAGGCAAAAAGTGCCGATGCGGAGTCCTTCGGCGTTGATGAGCGGCGCGCCGGCGTAGAAACGCAGGAATGGCTCGCCCACGACGAAGGAAGCATGGGCAAAGCGCGCGTCCAACGTGGCGTCGGGCACGACGAACACCTCGTCCTGCTGGATCGCGTAGCTGCAAAAAGCCCCATCGCGTTCGACCTGGTTGGCCGGCAGCCCCGCGCAGGACTTGAACCACAGCCGCTCCCGGTCCACCAGGGACACCACCGCGATGGGTACCTCGAAGAGGCGGGTTGCCAAGGCGGTGAAACGATCAAAGCCCGCCTCCGCCGGGGTGTCCAACACGGAATAGCGGTTGAGGGCGGCCAGGCGCAGGTCTTCGACTAAGGGGGCAGGATGGGACATGGAAACGACTCTTTTGAGCAGGTTCCAAGCCTCCTGCCGGTGGGGCAAAGAGGGTAGAAATTGAAGTTTGGGTGAAGTGAATCTGCTCTTGGGTTACAAGCAGCGGTCCTTTAACATTTTGTGCGAGACCAAAGATCGTTGCGGACAACGGCTCAACGCCCCTTTTTCTCGGTTGCCTTGTCGGCTGGATCAAACGGTTCGACCCCAACGTGCCGGAGGGGGCCATGCACGGCAAGGCACGTCCGTCAGCTGGCGGCACGGAGGAATCGCACAAACCTCCGTTGGTGAAATTCGTCCGAGGGAGGATGCCTTGCCGCCGGTCAACCGGGCGCTGACCAGTCGCCGGGCTTCACTTTTGCCATCTTGGCAGTCCGCACTCAAGCATTTGATAGACAGCCGCTTGCCATTGCGGCGTGAGGCCGCGTAAATCCTCGGTTCCTGATGAGCCGGAAAGACTCTACTGGCCACTCTTTTGAAAAATGCTTGGCGACAAGATCAAGGTCAGTCCGTGTCTGTTAGCCCCACCACAGACACAGCGGTGTCGGGACTATCACCCAGAGAGTTCATTTACTGTCTCCGGGCGTCTGCTGCGCGTGGCTGCGGGCGAGCATGGTTTCCACGCGGCCGGGCGCTTGGCGGATGAGGTCCGGGATCAATTCGGCCTCGGGCAGGTTCTTCCAGTAGCGTTTGGGCATCTCCTTCTGCATCGCGTGGGTTTTCACGCGTGCCGGGTTGAAGATGTTCGCATAATACTGCCGCCAGAGCGGTTCGACGGCGTCGGCGTCCGGTGCCTCTGCACGCGTGAGACCAGCAGTGAAGTGGAGGACTGCACCGTCCCAGTGCGCGCAACGGTCCGGCGTGAGGATCGACCAGCGCATGCTCGCAAAACGGTCCGTGAAAAAGGGCGCGTTCGCTTCCACGATGTAGTGCTCAGGTTCGAACCACGCGACATACCAGGCCTCGCCATCCTCGGCCGTCACGGTACGAAAGCGCACGAAGGCGCGCATCTTGTGCACGTCGCGGCGCACCGCTTTCTCCATCCGCACAAGCAGATGGATGTCAGGATCAACGGCAATGTTGAGCAGGTGCCCCTCGCCGTGGGTCAACCGGAAGAGAATTCGATAAAGGAGTGCCCAACGTTGCAAGTCACGATGGCAAGCCACCCGCCGGGCCATGTCGACAAACGCGCGCGGCACCCGGTGCTTGGCCGTTGGTAGCGCCGGCGCAGGGGCATCCATCGGGCCGTCGAACATCCCGAGTGCAGGTTGGGTGTCGTCGAGTTCCTGCCAGTGAATCTCACCTGGCTCAACGTCAGCGAGCAAAGCGCGTCGTGCCGCCTGCTGCCAGGCGGTGAAATCGGGAGCGAAAGTAATTTGTTCCACGCGGTGGGATTTGCGTCGACGCCGGGGACCGGATTCTCAACTCTATGTCGTGGCCGGCACGAACAGATCGAGTTGCCGCTGTGCGGCCGGAAGCTGCGCCACCAGTTTGGGCACATGATCCGCCGTGACGATGAAGGGCAGCGCCTTGGACAAGGGCACGCGCAGCTTCGTGAGGTCGGCGAGCGTGAGACGATGCCAGCGGCGCATGCCCAGGATGCGGTCCACGTTGCGCACACCCAGGCCCGGCACCCGCAAGAGCAGTTCGCGCGGCGCGCGGTTGAGGTCCACCGGGAAGCTCGCCACGTTGCGCACCGCCCCCGCGAGCTTGGGGTCAACGTCCAGCGGCAGGTCAGGCTGCGCCTCGCTGGTGATTTCCGCGACATCGAAGCCGTAGAAGCGCATGAGCCAATCGGCCTGATAGAGCCGGTGTTCACGCACGAGCGGCGGTGCGATGAGCGGCAGCTTGCTCGATGCGCTCGGGATGGGGCTGAAGGCCGAATAGTACACACGGCGCAGCCGGTGCGCTCCGTAGAGTGTCGAAGCTTGGGCCAGGATCGCTCGGTCAGGGGTGGGGGTCGCGCCGACGATCATCTGCGTACTCTGCCCGCCGGGTGCAAAGCTCGGGGCTTTGACGCTTTCGCGCCGCTCCGCTTTGGACTGCTCGATCTTCTGCTGGATCACGGTCATCGACGTGCGGATGCGCCAGATGTTCTTCTCGGGGGCGAGCGTTTGCAGATCGGGCAGCTCCACGTTGATGCTGATCCGGTCCGCCCACCGGCCCGCCTCGGCGATGAGTTCGGGTGCCGCTTCCGGGATGGTCTTGAGGTGGATGTAGCCGCGGAAGCTGTGCTCGACGCGCAGGGTGCGTGCCACCTTGACGACCTGCTCCATTGTGTAGTCCGGGTTGCGAATGATGCCCGAACTCAGGAACAAGCCCTCGATGTAGTTGCGCCGGTAGAAGTCGAGCGTGAGTTGCACCACCTCGTCAGGCGTGAAGCGGGCGCGACGCACATCGCTGCTCTTGCGGTTGATGCAGTACAGGCAGTCGTAGATGCAGAAGTTGGTCAGCAGAATCTTGAGCAGCGACACGCAGCGGCCGTCGGGCGTGTAGGAGTGGCAGATGCCCGAGCCGGTGGTGGAACCGAGCCCCTTGCCGTCACGCGAGTGGCGCTTGTTCGAGCCGCTGCTCGCGCACGAGGCGTCGTACTTGGCGGCGTCGGCGAGGACGGCGAGCTTGGCGGCGAGATCCATGGAGGAAGAAGTCAGAGTACCACATGTTGCGGTACGCGGCCTTAAACTACTCTGTACACCTCAAGATAAATACGCCCGGTTTCGAGTATCTGGGCACTATCATCTGGATAGATGCAGGATTGTTGGGGATTTTCTTACTCGCGGCGCGCACCTTTCTGCTTGCCCTTACCCTTGCGACGGTTCCTGCTTGTGAGATCGGAAGCCGGTCCTGTCTCCTGACCGGGCAATTGCTCGCGCGCTCCCTGCCAGAAGGCGAAGTAACCCGCCTGCGCCAGGGGCGGCGTGCGGGCGTCTTCCGGTCGCCAGACCAGATGCAGCGCGACGTTCTCCTTGGCTAACCGCTCCTGCACGACGGAAGCCAGCCCGTGCAGCGGACCTGCCGCCGGACGCGACGCGACCACCGCCTGCAAGTCCTGCGCTCTCGCCCAGGCAACCAAAGCGTCGGGGAGCGGAGCATCGTCCTGCCGGTGCAAGGGGGCCTGGAAGTGGTTGCCCGCACGGGTGGCTGACGGAGAGCGTCGGCGATCCCATGCACCAGGAACGCGTCGCAGAGCGCCCGGTCGTATCAAAGTGCGCCTTCTTTGTCGCCGTTGAAACGCGAACGCAAGGCGTCGCCAAATTCTTGGAATTCCTACAGGACCGCCCGGGCGTTGTGCAGCTTGTCGGAAGCTGGCACCAACAGGATGGAAGAGGAGGCTCCCACCAGAATCGGTCCGCGCGTCCGGTGCAAGCACGATTTCCTCCCGGCGTCGCATGGGTTTCGAGTTGAGTGGGACGAGGATCTCGCGCTGGTTTCCCCGTTTGCGGACGGCCTGCCGACACCATCGCCATCATGATCGACGAACTGCTTCGCAAGGACCCGACCCGCGACCTGGTCAGCACGTGGAAAACCTTCGTGGCCGAACTCCGTCAGGGGATCGAGCAACAGGACCCGGACGCCCTAGCGGCGGTGGTCAGACACGGTCGGATTCGCGGACGGTTCGGCGGCCACGCTGCCGTTGGGCTGCTGCTTGGGGAACAGCGGCGTGCCCACGCGACCCACGCGCGGGCAAGGGGCCGACGTGCTCTACGCGATGACCGACTCGGTGCGGCAGGGCATCGAGAAATTCGGCGTGTTCTGTTTCGGTGTGCTCGACCTTGACGGCCGGTCCGCCGAACTGACGATCCGCGACGAATCCGGCCTCGTCCGTTTCTCGCACCGATTCGCCGGCGCCTGACCCTTCCATGGCCGCGCCCGGGACCAGCGAAGCCTTCGACGAACGTCGTCGCGCGGAGTTCGACCGCTGCTTGCAACGCTTCGCCGACCAATTCAGTGAATGGGAGATGCTCACCGAGAACGATCTCTGGACCGCGCACTATACCCAGGTGAGGGCAATGTCGGGATTGCTGCGTGGGGTCGGCGATCAGGTCTGCCGGGAGGCGGCGGAGGACGCGGGCGACCTCGAGAGTCTCTCCGAACTGGAGAATGTGATCCTCTCCGGCTGGCGCGTGTGGGAGTTTTTCCGGGGCAAGCTCGTGCAGCGTCGCGAGGAAGATTTCCTGCCCGGCCTGACCGCCGGCGTGG
>CALMVM010000574.1:0-2020 GCA_937873255.1 uncultured Verrucomicrobiota bacterium
AAAGTGGACGTATTGCAGCGTGGGCCGGTGTCGAGCTGGCCCGCACCGAGCGGGGAAGTGTTCGGCGTGTTGAAAGGACCGGCGCTGTACGTCAGCGGGCCGGAGGCGGGGGTCAGCGTGCCGGTCGAAGGCGTCGAGGCCAGGGAAACCATAGCCAAAGCCACTCCCACGGAGCCGAGCGCGCCCGCCAGCAGGACACGCCAAAGAGAGAAGCCGGAACTGGAAGGGGAATTCGTTTTCATGGTGGTGAATGGAAGCTGCAAGGCGTGGCCTGAGGAAACCTTCTGCAAATGAAGCGAGCGGGACCGCCACCCGGTTTTTCACCGGATGCGGAATCCAGAGGTCGGCCAACAGCGCATGCGGCAAAAGCTTGTACAGGTTCTATCCGCGCAGGAACAAGGAGATAGATGCACGTTTCAGATTACAAATTGTTCATCTTGCCGGCGCGGCGCAGGGCAGCCCGCAGAAATTCAGAGGCCAGGCGGCGAAGGTCGCGGCAGCGCAACGGCCAGACCCGCCAGGAGAAAAGTCGCCGCCGCCGAGAAAAGGCAATACCGGCAAAAGGCGTGCAGCACGAACGCCTGCACGAACAACAGCCAGAGCGTGGCGAGGAACATCCCGGTTACGGCCCAAGGAAAAAGTTGGACCGCGCGCCGGTATCCGCAGGCGGCGAAAACCGCGAGGCCGAATACGCCGAAGTACGCGGCGGCTCCCAACCCCGCGACGGGCACCCCGGCGACACGCGCATAGGCGCTGCCGAGCACCCGGAAGCAATCGGGCGAGCCGCCGCACGTCAGCGTTTCGCCCGTCAACGCCTGGACGGTTAGGTAAATGGCGTCCGCCAGGCCCGCCAGCGCGATCAACTCGGCGAGCGTGTACATGACCAACCCCGAGATAGGAACGGATGTCGCGGGTGGGGCCGGAGGCTTCGGCTTGCGTTTCGCTGCCATGGGTTCAATGGGCTGGCGTGGATTTGACCACCTGATCGACGTACGCACGCAAGCGGTCGGGGCGCAACGAGTCGCGCGGCACTTCGATTCCGTTGACGAAAATCGTCGGCGTGTTGGTGACGCCGAGTTTGACGGCACGTTTCTCATCGTCGGTCACACGCGCTTGCACCTGGTCGCTGTCCCGGTCTTTTTTGTATCGCTCCAAGTCCAGCCCCAAGGTTCCCGCGAAGGACTCGAAGAACGACCGTACGTCCGCCTCGTGGCTCCAGGTGGATTGCTCGCGGTAGATCAAGTCGTGCATCTGCCAGAACCGGTCTTGCAGGCCGGCGGCTTCGGCCGCGAGCGCCGCCTGGTGGGCGTGCGCGTGGGTTGTCAGCGGAAACTCCCGGAAGATGATCCGCACCCTGCCCCGGTAATCCTTCACGAGTTGGTTGACGACATCGGAGAGGTCAGCGCACGGCGGGCACTGGAAATCGCCAAATTCCTCCACGGTCACGGCCGCGTCGCGCTCTCCCCGGATGTGGGCGGATTCCGCGCCGTTCATGGCGAGGATGGATTGTTCCTTCGTGAGGGTCGGGACGACCGGCATCTTCGCGCGGTACAACAACGTGCCACTGACCAACGCGCCCACACCGACGCAGGCAACCAGCGCAAACGGAAGGAATCTCCTCATGGAAGTTCTATGCTGGTGCGTGCGTGGAAAATTATCAATGCCCGGTGGCGACCGGGATTTGATTTTGTCCTGTTCACGGGGATTCAAACGACGCTTCGTCCGATTGCGCGGACGAACCCGCGCGTGCATGGTGAGCGCAACTTGCCATGACGAAAAAAGATGAGTTCCAGGCGCTGTTTCCCGGCATGTATTTCCTTGATCCCGGCAACCTGTCGGAATTGACGGATTATCTGACGGCGGGGAACCGGCTGGCTCCCGGCGACAGGGTGGTGAACGCGGAAAAGGCCGGGGAAGGCAACATGAACTGCGCCGTGCGGGTCCGCGCCTCCGCCGGGTCATTCATCCTGAAGCAGGCCCGGCCCTGGCTGGAGAAATATCCGGGGATCGCCGCGCCGTT
>CALMVM010000574.1:2030-7966 GCA_937873255.1 uncultured Verrucomicrobiota bacterium
CCCTGGCCGAAGCGCGTTTCTACCGGCTGATCGCTTCCGCCCCCGCCGTCGCTGGCCGAATGCCCGGACTGCTCTGGAGCGACGACGATGCCCGCATGGTGGCGCTCGAAGACCTGGGTGCCGCCAGCGACTTTTTCCCACTCTACGCACGCGAGATCACGCTGCCGGAGCAAACCCTCGCGGAATTGGTCGCCTACCTTTCCACCCTGCACGGACTGGCCCCCGCCGACCCGGCGGCGCGCGAAGGTCTGGCCAACCGCGAGATGCGTGCTCTCAACCACGAACACATCTTCGCGTTGCCGCTGCGAAGGGACAACGGCCTCGACCTCGACGCCTACACCGGCACGCCGGGACTGGCGACGGCGGCGGCCTCGTTGAAGGAGGACACAAGTTACGCGGGGGCCGTGGCCGAACTCGGCGAGCGATACCGGCACGGGACCGGCGATAGCCTGCTGCACGGCGATTTCTTTCCCGGCAGTTTCCTGCGCACCGGGGCGGGTGTCCGGGTGATCGATCCGGAGTTCTGTTTTTGCGGGGACGCGGAGTTCGACCTCGGCGTCTTCGCGGCGCACCTGCTTCTGGCGGGCGAACCGGCGGCGCGCGCGGAGCAGGCGCTACGCCTGTACCGGCCTGCCTCGGCAACAGGGATTTCGATGGCACTCGCCCGCCGGTTTGCCGGGGTGGAAATCATGCGGAGGCTGATCGGCGTCGCCCAGATCCCGACGCTGCGCGCGGACCTCGCCCGCAAGAGTGCCTTGCTCGAACAAAGCCGACGGCTCGTTTTGGAACCGGAAAAGGGATTCTGACCAGCCGACCGATGTTTACCGACCCGCCTGTTCAGGCTTCGAAAAACGATTGAGTTGTCATGAAAGGTTTCCGCTCTCGTTTCATCCTCGTCGGTTGCCTGCTGGCGGTCGTCTGTGTTGTCGCGTTAAAACTACGCGCCGCCGATCCGACCCCTTCTGCGGTCAACGTGCCGCGCGGCATCGACCATCGGAAATTCGACGCGCTACTGAAAAAATACGTCAACAACCAAGGGCTGGTAAACTATGCCGCTTGGAAGGCCGATGCCGGGGACATGGCGGCGTTGAACGCCTATCTGAAGGAATTCGCCCCCAAGCCGGAAAAGCCGGCGGAGGGCAACGAGCGCGCCGCCGCGCTCACCAATGCCTACAACGCCGGCGTGCTGATCTGGATTTTGCAAAATTACCCGACCGAGAGCGTGTGGGAGACCAAAGACCCGTTCACGGCCAAACGCTACACGGTCGGCGGCGAGCAGGTCTCCCTCAACGACATTGAGAACGGTGCCCTGCGTCCGCAGATCGGCATCGGCGCGCACGGTGTTCTGGTCTGTGCGGCGCGTTCGTGCCCGCCCTTGCAGCAGACCGCCTACACGACCGGTGGCTTCGAAAGCCAGAACGCGAAAGCATACCGCACGTGGCTTGGCCGCGCGGACCTCAATCAATTCAACCCGGATAAGAAAAAGGTGGAAGTGTCGAGCATCTTCAAATGGTTCAAGGAAGACTTCGACAAAGCAGGTGGAGTGAAAAAGGTGCTGGCGGAAAAAGCTCCGGAAAAGGACCGCGCCTTCCTCGTGGGCGGTGATTACGAGATCGGCTATCTCTCGTATAATTGGGGCCTGAACGATCAAGGCTCACACGGACGCAGTTACAGCAAGGCCGATCTGATCCGCGACAGGATTTTCCATTGAGGCACCGAGCCGGGTCTGCGCTTGCCTGATCCGTCAGTTTTCGGCCGGAGGTGACGACCGCGTCCGGTAGTACCAGCCGTGGAGGCGCTGCGGGGGAACTCCGAGAAGGTAGAGCAACAGGAGCAGCGTGTTGGTCAGCGTGGTACGCCAGCTTCCCTGCCGGAGGTGTTTGCGGGCGGAGGAGCGGATCGCGGGCTCCAAAATCGTTAACCCCGCGTGCCGCCGCAGCCGGCAGGAAAACTCCACATCCTCCATCAGCGCAACCTCGGCAAATCCTCCGAGAGCTTCGAAGACCGACCGCCGCACGAAGATGGATTGATCGCCAAAAACCGGGCCGAAGGATCGGCAACGCCGCGCTTCCCAGGGTTCGAGCCAGCGCAGGTGCGGGTGCCTTGCATCGAAACGCCGCCGGAACGCGCCGCCGGCGACCTTGGGATCACGCATGACCGTGGTCAGACTGCTCAAATGCTCGTCGGTCAGTTCTGTGTCCGCGTGGTGAAACAACAGGAACCCACCCGTCGCTGCACGCGCCGCCTCGTTCATCTGAATGCCACGGCCGGCACGTGGGCACCGCACCACTCGCGCCGCCGAGGTTGCGGACGGACCGGCGTCCGGCGTGCCGGCCGTGGCGACCAGTACTTCGCAAACTCCTTCGTGGCCGAGCCACCGTGCCGCCAGATCCTCCGGCACCGCATCGTCCCGCCAACAGGGCACGATGATGCTGATCCCGACGGCCCGTGCGGTCTCTTCTCCGGCGGGGGCGGAAGGTTCGTCAACCCTCGGAAAGACCGTGGCTTCCATTGCCGCCGTTGGCGCTCCACGCACCTAGTTGCGCCCGAGAAGTGCCGTCTCCGCCGCCGCTTCATCGGCAACCGCCGCTGCGACGCGTTCCGTCGGCTGCGGCTGGGCCAGCAATGCCAGGTCTTGCAGCCGTTCGTCGTAAAGGTCGCTCCACCGTTGCTGGTTCATGGAACACATCGGCACGGCTTCCCATTCGCCGGTGGCGCGGTTCTTGACCGCTCCCTTGAAGACGCAGGAGTCCAGCCGCGCCTGGATCGTCGGATCGTTCGGTGCCTCGGCGACCTGCGCGGCGTCCATGAAATTGTGGATGCCGAATCCGACGGTGTGCGCCTGTCCGGCCAGCAGCGCGCCGATGAACTCCGCCGGAATCTTGCCCCTGAGCACGAGCGCACCGATGTGAGCGATCAGACGCGCGACGAGCAGGGGATTCTGAAAGAGGATGCCCAAGAGCCGCCACGGCGTCGTGCGCGCGTCGTCGGTGACGAACGACACGCCGCCCACGTTCGCCAGCATTTCCTCGTAGAGCCGCTGGGTGCGGGCGTCCTGCGGCGGGAAGACGATGAAGCGGCCCGTGCGGCGCGAGACGAGCAGCGGGGTCCACGAATTGCAATCAGGGTGGCCGAAGATGGAAAACTCGCGTTCGAGCGGCAGCCCCGTGCCCTCGCGCATCTTCTGCCACGCCGCCTCGGGCGTGGCGGGCCGCTCGGAATAGTAAGTACGGCCGGTGTCGGCCTCCGGTTGGAAGGAAAACATGCGCCATAGGTGCGTGCGTTCGGGTTTCTCCAATGCCCAGCGGACGATCTCCGGCAGGAACTCCACGTTGCGCCCGGTGACGGTACAATTATGGGCAAACTCCAGCGGCAGCCCGGTCTTCGCGCGCAGGTCCAGACCCAGTTTTGTGAAAGCCTCGCGCACCGGGTGCAGATCCGCCTCGCTTTTGATGCGGCCGATGGGATAACCGTGCCGGCCCGCCTGCGTCATGTCGATGTGGACCGCCACCTGCCGCAGGCCGCCTTCGACCATGAGCTTTTCAAGGAACTCCGGGTGCTCGATGAGCGTCTGTCCGTGGGTCATCAGCATCGGCACGAGGCCCGTTTTGATCGCGTAACGCACGATCTCGACGAGTTCGTCCTGGCGACCCGAGCGCCAGTAGGCGTCGGCCACGTCGCCGCCGGTGAGTTGCAACCCGCCGCCGGGTCCCTGGAAGCGGCGGTTGGCGTCGATCTGTTCCTTCATCTGCGCGAGCGAAGGAATCGGCACCTGATTGGCGTTCTTGGGCAAATAGCAATGCGTGCAATGAAATGAGCAGTAGCTCGCCCCCGTGGTGAATCCACAATGCGTCAGATGCCGGCCGCTGATCTGGTTGGGCGTCTTCAGTTCGGTCGGCATCGAGGCCCAGCGGGCGCGCAGCAGATCGGCCTTCTCGCCTGCGATGGGATGGCGGAATGCCTGCCAGCGGGCACGCCAGCGTTGGGTGAAAGAAAGTGTGTTCGCAGGCATGAGAACCGGGAGGGTTGATGAGGACGCTGCCAGCTTGGCGAAGCATCCGGAGGATGGTAAGCTTAATGTTCAACCCATCCTCACGCCAGTCCAATCGCAAGACCGTTCCAGCCCCGATGAGCACCCTTTCCTTAAACGTCGAAAGCGCAACCAAAGAACGCTACGCCAGCGGAGCGCAGGCGCGCGAAGCCGCTCTCTGCTGCCCGGTCGATTACGATCCTCAGTACCTCAAAGTCATTCCGCAAGAAGTCATTGAACGCGACTACGGCTGCGGTGACCCGAGCCAGTATCTACAGCCGGGCGAGACGGTGCTCGACCTGGGCAGCGGCACGGGAAAAATTTGTTTCATCGCCGCGCAGGTCGTCGGCCCGACAGGTAAAGTCATCGGCGTGGACATGACCGACGAGATGCTGGAAGTCGCCCGCCGCAATGCGCCGACCGTGGCCGAGCGCATCGGCCACGCCAACGTGGAGTTCCGCAAGGGCCGCATCCAGGATCTCGGACTCGATCTGGAGCGCCTCGACGCCGCCCTGCGCGAACGTCCCATCACCGACGCGGCCTCGTTCCTGCGCGCCGACGAACTCGCCGCCGAGTTGCGTCTCAAGCATCCTCTGGTCGCCGACGAGTCCGTGGACGTGGTGGTGAGCAACTGCGTGCTCAACCTCGTAGATTCGCGCGCGAAGGGGCAGCTTTTCGAGGAAATCTTCCGCGTGTTGCGGAAGGGCGGCCGGGCGGTGATCTCCGACATCGTCAGCGACGAAGCCAGCCCGGAGCACCTGCAGAACGACCCCGAACTCTGGAGCGGCTGCATCTCCGGCGCGCTGACGGAGGAGGGTTTTCTCCAGGCGTTCGAGCAGGCCGGGTTCCACGGCATCCGTCTCCTCAAGCGCGACGCGGAGCCCTGGCAAACCGTGGAAGGCATCGAGTTCCGTTCCGTAACAGTCGAAGCGTTCAAGGGCAAACAGGGACCATGCTTCGAGCGCAACCAGGCGGTCATTTACAAGGGACCGTTCAAGGAAGTGGTCGACGACGACAACCACCGCATGGAACGCGGCGGGCGTTACGCGGTGTGCGACAAGACGTTCAACCTGTACCGCAAGGCACCCTACGCGGAACATTTCGAGTTCATCGAACCGCGCGAGCCGATTGCCCTGGAGAACGCCAGGCCTTTCGACTGCTCCCGGACGGCGTTGCGCCACCCGAAGGAGACCAAGGGCCAAGACTACATCGTCACTACTGAGGCAAGCAGTTGCTGCAAGGATGGCTGTTGCTGATTCCTTGCGCACACGGCACGGCAGGCAACTGCAACATCCTGACCACTGTCCGCTTCTACTTCGATCCATCGCCTGGACGTAAATTGTGGCATTATGACCTCCAAGTGAAACTTAGGGGCAAGAAGTTACTTAGGCGTCGGAAAAAGGCTGCCTTCAATTTGGCAGTTCCTGTGGAACTCGCCCAGGGGGACCTGATCGCTCAATCACAGAAGCCGGATCTAGTGATCGCTTTTGTCGGCGCAATCGGGGTTCAGCTCCCAAAAGTAGAAAGCATATTCGAAGAAAGAATAAAAAAGGCCGGGTTCAGCGTACATCTCATCAAAATTTCCGATGATGTTCTCGCCAAGTTGAAGACAACACGTCCCAAACCATCAAAGGAAACCAAAGCCGCGAGGCTCAAACGCTTGATGGATGGCGGCAACCTATTTTCGATGAATCTGGGTGTGGGCAGTCGTTTGGTTCGGAAAAATGAAGATGGAGCTGTCACGGCATGGGATCTCGCAAGCTCAACACCACGAATCCAGATGCACTCTCAATCCTACTTTGAACTCGAGGCGCAAGCAGCCGCAGAATACATGTCTCTTACGCAAAAGCGCTAACTGCCTATCCGAATAACTGGTTTGATGGTAGGTTTGGCGGGTGAAAACCTC
>CALMVM010000575.1:0-2300 GCA_937873255.1 uncultured Verrucomicrobiota bacterium
TCAGCAGTTTGACGACGTTGTTGTCCCAAAAACTATGCAGGCGCGGGCGTCGGCGGGCGAATTCCGTATCGCCGGTGGCCGGTTCGACGAGGGCGAGCATCAGCGTGTTGCCGCCCTGGTCGGACCCGGCGTTCGGATCGGTGTCCGGATTGGCGGGGTGGCCGTTGTCGAAATATTCCGCGCCGACGTGCAGCGGCTGGTGCAGGTCGCCGACGTAATGCGCGAGCAGGATCAGCGCGACCGGCCGCGTGATGGCACGGGCGTTTTGCTCGGGCTCCTGCCGCGAGAGGACCCGGCAGCAAAAGTTGATCATGTGGATGATGTCCCACTGCGAGCGCCCGGCTTTGCCGTCGGCGTATTTCTCGTTTCCCACCACGGGTACGTCCGTGTAGTGAAACGAATGGTGGGACGGGTGCGCGTCGTCGTTGGCGTCCGTCGGTTTGTTCGCCTCCCAGAACGCGCGCAACTGCGCCTCGATCTTCGGGTGGTCGGGCATCTTGAACCCGTGCGGATCGTCCTCGCTGCCGCCGTTGCGATCCCAGCTCTTGATGCGGTCGGGGATGGTCGCCGCGAAACCCAGCGGGATGCCGTCCAGAAGTTCGTTTGCCTTCGCGGCCGTGGGCGTACCCGCCAGGCGCTCGGCGGCGATCCCGCCGACCGCATCATGTCCTTCCGCGCCGTAGCCGAAACACGAGACGGCCGACAACGCGAACAGCCACCCGGCGGCAAGAAAGTGGAGTGGAGACTTCAAGATGGCCGGAACGTTAGTTCGCCATGGTCAGGAAGCAACGCCGTCCTCGCCGAAGCCGGCGAACCTCCGCGCGGCTCAGGGCGCGAACGCCCGCACCGCATGGTTCAGCGTATCACCGCCGACGAGGTGCCAGAGTTGGAGCAGCGCGTAGCCGACCGCCGGCAAGGTGAAAGCGAACAGGCCCAAGGCCAATCCGCTGCTGACGCGGTCGTCCGCCATGGAAAACCGGCTCGCTGCTTGCCCGCGTGCCGGACGCGGCGAACGCGAGAGGCGCGCGGAATGGTCAGCGAAATCGCGTCGCGCGGGAGCGACGAGCGGAGAAAGGAAATAACTCGACGAGGTCGAAAGGGAATTCATTTCACAAGTTCGCATCCGCTCGTGAAAATGGAATGACTTTGTATTTGTCTTGGTGATAGGATATATCTATCAATAGATAAGCCGATGGAATTGCGTCACATCCGTTATTTCGTAGCGGCGGCCGAGGAACTGAGCTTCCGACGGGCCGCCGAACGCCTCCATGTCTCGCAGCCGGCTTTGAGCGTGCAGGTTCATCAACTGGAAGAAGAATTGGGCGCGATCCTGCTGGACCGTGACCGTCACCACGTCGCGCTCACCGCCGCTGGCAAGGTGTTCCTCGAACATGGGCGCAGGCTCCTGCGAAGTGCGGACGAAGCGGCGCGGGCGGCGGTCCGGGCGGCGCGCGGGGAAACGGGGCGGCTGGCCATCGGTTTCATCGCGCAACTCTCCTACGAGTGGCTGCCGAATGTCCTGCGCTCCTTCCGCCGGCACCACGCCGACGTGGAAATCAACCTGATGCAATTGACGCCCACCCGGCAGATCGAGGAGTTGACGGATCGCCGCCTCGACCTCGGAATCATCGGCCTGCGTCCGCCGCAGTTGCACGAGGATCTGGAAGTCGCCGTGATGAGCGAGGAGCGGCTCGTCGCGGCACTCCCGCGCGACCATCGACTGGCCGCGCGCCGCAGCCTCGCGTTGGGCGAACTGGCGGCCGAGCGTTTTATCTTCACGTCGCGCCAGGACGCGCCGGCATTCAGTCCGTGGCTGTTGGCGTTGTGCCGGCAGGCGAAGTTCGAGCCGGAGATCGCCCTGGAGACGGACCGTTCTCCGTCGGCTCTCAACTACGTGGCCGCCGGATTTGGCGTGGCGATTTTCCCGGCGCAGATCGGTCGATTGGAAATGCCTGGAGTACGCTTCGTGCCCCTCGACAAAACGACGGGGCTCTACCAGCTTTCCGCCGCTTGGCGAAAAGATAACCGTTCCCCGGCGTTGGAACGTCTCCTCGCCACCGCGCGCAATGTGGTCCGCACGGTCCACCATTAAAACGTGGACGGCCAATTGCCCTGTCGCCGTCGGAGCTTGCTGGCATCGGCCGGAGAGATACTGTCGTCGCCGATGAACCGACCACCCCGGGCGCGACGCACGCCCGCATGCGCCGTCCGATAGGCGGACGCGCACCGCCAGGGATACCATGTCGATCTCGCTGACGAACACGATGGGCTCCCTGCGTCGGGCGACCTTGATCTATCTC
>CALMVM010000575.1:2310-4394 GCA_937873255.1 uncultured Verrucomicrobiota bacterium
CCGTGGGCGCCAGCGTGACCGCGCTGCTGGTCTGGTCGATCTGGCGGGTGGGCTGGCGAGCGAAGGATGAGAACCCGCGCGCCGGAACGGTGAGTGCCGCCGTCCGTTTACCGATCTGGATGGTGTGGATCGGAGGAATCTGGCCAAGCGGCGCGCTGGTGGCGATGTCCGGCGCGGGGGGATGGGGGGCGGGGGACTCGGATTGGTTCAAGCACGACACGGTGCTCCACGACCTCGTGACCCGCAGTTGGCCCGTGACTTACGGCACCTCGCGCGGGCCGCTTCTTCTGGTGTATTACACGGCGTTTTACCTGCCAGCGGCGCTGCTCGGCAAATGGACGGGCAGTGATTTCGTCGCAAGCCAGGTTCTCACCGCCACGATGCTCGTGGGCATCCTGCTCTCGCTCGCGTGGCTATTCGCGCTCGGCTGCCGTGGGCGAGTCTTTACCCGCGCGGGGTGGTGGCGAGCCTGCGGATTGTTCTTCGGGTTCGCCGGGATGGACGTGCTCGGCAAGGCGGCGGTGAACCTTGCCCTGGGGCTGCCCGCGACGCACGGGGATTGGAGCGACATCGAATGGTGGGCGCAGGCGTTCCAATATTCTTCCAACGCGGCGGCGTTGTTTTGGGCTCCACAGCACGCCATCGGAGCGTGGCTGCCGACGGCGCTGGTGCTCGACTCGGCGCTGTTCCCGGAGCGCGAACGTCCGGTGGCCGGAACCGGCGGGTTGCCGATGAGCCTCGCGCTGTGCTGGGCGCCGTTCGCAGTGGTCGGTCTGGCCCCGCTCGTGGCGTTTTGTGGATACACCGGACGCGACGACAGCGACCCTGAGACGAAAGGCGAAAATCGGATCGCCGGTTTCTTTACGCCGGTCAATCTCTGGGCGGCGGTGCTTTCCCTGCCCGTGGTCTTTTATTACGCCGCGCGCTCGGCAAAGTTTGCGGTGCCGGCCGTGGCGGACGTGGTGCCGGGCCGTTCCCCGATGCCGTTGCTGGAAGGCCACCCGGGAAGCTGGTTGATCGTCTACGCTGCATTCGTCACGATTGAGTTCGGCGTGCTGGCACTGGCACTGACCGGGTTCCGCGCCGACGAAGCGGGCGGACCGGCCTCGCGCGAGCGTCGGCTCCTGGTGGCCGCCGTGGCCGTTCTACTCTTGCTGCCAATCCTGCACTACGGCTACGCGAACGATCTGGTGATGCGCGGCGGGTTGCCGGCGTTATGGGTGCTACAGGTGCTCGTGCTCAGGAAGTTTTCCGACGAGACGACTCCCGGTCGGCGCTGGCCCCGGATCGTGTGCGTCGTGGTATTGGCCGTCGGCGCGTGCAACGCCGGTTTGGAATACCGGCGGCATCTGCGCCGGATGTGGCTGGCCCGCAGTTGGCGCGACGAGGCCCGCGTCGTACGGCCGGGCGAACCGCCGGCGTCGCTTTTTCAACTTCAGCGCACACTGTATCAACGGCCGGGATTCGACTTCGCGCGTCAATATCTCGGCAATCCCGACACCTTCTACGGTCGTTGGCTGGCCCCGCCGGCCTCCGACCCGCCGCAACCCGTCCCGGAATGAACGTCCGTGCGTGCGGAGGGTTCGTTCAAAAGCACACGTAGCTGCCGGAAGAGTTCCAGGGCCTTGCGCCCGAAGTTGCGCATCGCCACGCTGGGCTCACCCCCGGCCCGTTGGCGGAAGCCGATGGGCACGGATGCCTCGCGCACGGTCGGGTCACGGCGCATCAACACCGCGAGGGCAATGTTCGCCAGCGAAAAATCCCGCGCGATCCGATCCACGAAGCGGGGCAGGCAGGCCGAGCGCATCAGTCGGTAGGGGACGTTCGCGTCGATGCAGTACACTCCGAACAACAGGAGCAAAGATCCCCGCACGACCTTGCTCGCCAACGCCCGCCGCCAACCGTCGTCGCGACGCGTGCGGTGGCCGTAGATCACGTCGTGCCCATCACGCAATCGCCACAGCGAAGCGAAAAAGCGCGGGTCGCACTGGCCGTCGGAGTCGAGCTGGAAAACGTAGGGAATCTGCCGGGCTGCCGCGAGCCGGTAGCCTTGCAGACAGCACTGGCCGTGTCCGCGGTTGGGC
>CALMVM010000575.1:4404-7298 GCA_937873255.1 uncultured Verrucomicrobiota bacterium
GTTGGGCTGATCGATGATTTCCAGTCGAGGCCCGATTTCATCGACCAGTCCGCGCAGCACGTTCAACGACCCGTCCGTCGAACCGTCATTGATGGCGAGCAGACGAAAATCGGCGGTCTCCGCTTCCACCGCGCCGATCCATTCGCGGACCACCCCCGCGACCGTCGCCGCCTCGTTGTGAACGGGCATCACGAGCAACAGTTCGGGAGCGGAAAATTGCATCGGTCGGAGCGCGCGAAGGAAAACAGCTTGGCAATATCCCCGCGTAGGGTTCGCGGTCCAATTCGTACGGGACGCTCCGTCAGCGTCTGCCGACCTTTCACCGAAGTTCTTGTTGGAAGCGTCCCCGCGTCGGCAGATCGATCTCCACCATCAGACCGCCCTCCGGCACATTGGTCGCACGCACCGCCCCGCCGTGCGCCTGTACCGCGCGCTGGGTAATGGCTAGGCCGAGCCCGGTCCCGCCGGTCGCCCTGCTGCGCGCCTCAGAGACGCGGTAGAACGGCTGGAAGAGGTTGGCCAATTCCGGCGCGGGCACGCCCGGACCTCGGTCGCGCACCCGGATCAACGCGCGCGCCTCCGATGGGTCGGGTTTCGCCGCCGCCACCGCCTGCAATTCGATGGAAACCTCGGAATCCTCGGCCGTGTAGCGGACCGCGTTGCGCACCACGTTTTCCACCGCGCTGCGTAGCAGGTGCCGAACACCCTGCACCGCGACCGCGTCGGGCGCGCGAACCGTCACCCGGCAGCGCCGGCCGCCGGCCTCGAACTCGGCGTCGGCGGCGATCTCCGCGACCATCTCGCGCAGGTTGATGGTTTCAGGGGAGGCGAGTTCGCCGCTGCTTTCGAGTTCGGAGATGAGGAGAAGCTGACGGATCAGGTCGTTGAGCCGGCCGGCTTCCGTTTGGATGCGGTCGAGTTCCGGGCGGGCGGCGTCGGTGGTTTTGCGGAAGGCGAGGCCGAGCGCGACGTTGAGCCGGGTCAGCGGTGAGCCGAGTTCGTGGGAAATGTCACCGATCAGCCGTTTTTGCGCCGTGAGGAGATCCTCGATGCGCGCCGCCATCTCGTCAAAATCGCGCGCGAGCACGCTGAATTCGTCCCGCCGCCGCGCCAGCCCGCCCGTCGCCGAGACGCGCGCGCCGAGGTCGCCTTCGGCCAACCTCCGGGTGGCCGCCTGAAGCTGCCGCAGGGGCGAAACCACCGAGTGCGCCAACCAGTAACACACCAGCGCCGACACGAGGACCGCCGCGCCCAACTCGAACGCCACCTGCGGCGTCGTCGGCAGCAGCAGGCTGGAGCGTGGCATGCTCATCAGGAAGACGTAGCGTCGGCCGGTCTCGGGTTTCCCGGCGACCGCGTGCGCCATGTACATGCGCCCGATGTGGCGTTGCAACTGGAGGTCGGTGTTGTGGGCGGCACGCCTGACGAGGTCGCTCGTGTCGAAGCGCGGCGACTGGCCGGCGAGTTCGTCGCCGGTATCGGCGTCGAAGAGATAAGCGTTGTCGAAATGCGCCCGCGACGGCAGGCCGTTCGCCTCCGGTCCGTGGGGCAAATCGACGAGGTAGGAACGCACCGCCGCCGCGCCGGACTGTTCGTAAACCCCCACGCTCTCGCCGGCGAGGCGGTCGATCATCTGCATGGGCACGAACTGCGAGCGCGGAAAAAACTGATCCGGGTCCGTGAAGTACACGGTCGCGGCAACCGCACCCGTCAAGAGCAGCGCCGCCAGCCAGAACCAGAAAAAAATCCGCCAGAAAAAACTGCGCATCGGCGCGCGGACGCGAGCGTCCTGCGCGACGGTGCGGTCGGCGGCGCGTTCGATGGATGGCGGCGAGGAATCAGCGGGAAGGGTGGCTGCGGCTGTGAGCATAGAGATAACCGATGCCCCGGATGGCTTTGATGCGCTCATCACCGTCGTCGGCGGGGCCAAGTTTGCGGCGGACGGAGCTGATGAGATTGTCGATCCCGCGGTCCGAGTTGGAAAATTCGCGTTCCAGCACCGACCGGAACAACTCCTCGCGCGAGACGACGCGGCCGGCCGATGCGAGGAGCGACCGCAGCAGTTCGAACTCCGCCGTGGTCAGATCGACCGCCTCGCCTTCGCGCCGGACCTGCCGCTTGCCGGCATCGAGGAGCAGGTCGTCGACGTTCAAGAATTCCGGTCCCCGCCCGGCCGAGCCCGGACGCACGCGCCGGAGCACCGAGCGGACCCGCGCCACCAGTTCGCGCGGATCGAAAGGCTTCGACAGGTAATCGTCCGCGCCGATCTCCAGGCCCATCACCCGGTCGGCGGTCGAGCGGCGTGCGGTCAGCATGATGACGGGAACCTGCGAGTGCCGCCGGACCCGCCGCAAAACCTCCAGTCCGCCGAGGCCGGGGAGCATGATGTCGAGCACGACGAGCGCGTAGCCGCCGGCCAGGATGCGTTCGACGCCCGACTCGCCGTCATGCACGGCCTCCAGCGCGTAACCCTCCGGCTGGAGATATTCGGCGAGCAACTCGGTCAGGCCGGTGTCGTCGTCAACGGCCAGGATGCGCTCCATACGGCGAAGGTTAGCAGAGGCGGGGGCGGGCGGCTGTCTTGTTTTGTCGCCCACGAGCCACAAAAGAAGACAGCAAGGGACGCGATTTTGAGCGAGAGGTGTTGTCTGTTCAACCCGCAAGGATCAGAAAACGCCGTCGGCGGACGAAGTCAACGCGAAAAGCCCCTCTCCGCCCCCCGGCTGCCGATGCGCCCATAAGCCTGAAGGGAGCCGTTCGCACGATTTACCGGCATCGCGCGAACCGCCCCGGCGGGTACAGACATTTCCATGAGCAAAAGATTTTGGATCATTCTCGTGTTGGTCGCACTCGCCGTGGCCGGCGTCCTTTACCTCCGCCACACGAGGGAAACC
>CALMVM010000576.1 GCA_937873255.1 uncultured Verrucomicrobiota bacterium
GCCTCTGCTGGCTCGGCTCGCGTGACTGCCGCTGCGCCTTCGACGCCTTCAAATGTCAACGCGGCAGCAGCAGCGGCGGCGGCGACCCTCTAAACACTTTTTTCCATGGCTACCCCTACCATCGTTCCCCCGAGAAAAACCAATGCTCTTGACGTCTTTGTCAGTCAGGAAAAGGTCGCCAAAATCTGGTTCATGCTGTTTCTGGCGGTGCTCGGCGTGTCGATCTGGGACCGGCAACGGCTGGTCGAACGTCTGACGACAAAGCCGCTCTTTTTCGCGGTGGATTCGGCGCAAACCTTCTACATCAGCTCCCTCGCGGATTTCGAGAGCGCCAAGAACGTCCACGACGTGATTACCCGGATGGCGGCGGAATGTCTCTACAACCGCAACCCGAAAGGCTCTGACGCGCCGGAACGGATGCGTCTGCTGTTCTTCGGCAAAGCCTCGGATGACGCCAAAGCGATGATCGGCAAAGAGGAACCACTGTTCACGCAGGAGAACATCCACCAGAAAATCGAACTGGGGCCTGCGGTCATCCTCCAGACTTCGCAGGACAAGGTGATTACCTCCATCAAGGGCCAGGTCATCCGCACGGGCGTTCTTAACCGCGTGCCCTACACCGATGTCTTCCAGGCAGAAGTTAATTTCAAGATGGTGCTCAACAAAGACATGCGTTCCAACGGGAGGTATCCCGTCGTCGTGTACGATTTCGAGCCGCACCTGACGAAAGTCGCCCAGTAGTTTCCCCGTTTCCAAAGGGTCTTTCACGTCCCCCACGTCCCATGTCTTGTCCCTACGTTAAATACTTATTTGTATTAGTTGCAACTGCTGTTCTCTCGGTTTTGCCGGTGGCCGCGGCTCAGGGAACCGACCCGACACCGCTGCCCCTGCCGGATGTCGTGCCAACCGCGCCGGTGGTGGAGGCAACTCCCCCGCCGCTCGTGGCGGCACCGTTGCCTGGGCCGGTGGCATCGCCTGCGCCTGCGGTAGTGGTCCTGCCCGGGCCTGCGACTTCATTTGAACTTGGAGCTACGGTTATCCCCGGTCCCGATGCTTCGCCTGGGCCTGCGGCGGTGGTCGTCGCCGGGCCAGAGCCTGCGGCTTCGCCCACGTCTGCGCCCGTCCAGATGGTAAAGGAGGCGCTGCCAATTGATGCCCGCGTGCAAAATCGGGTCTTGGATACCAACGTGCCGACGATCCTTGGCATTTCCGCCTCGGTGACAACGGTCATCTATTTTCCCAAACCCATCCGTGGGGTGCTCGGTTTCGGCCTGACGGCGGGACAGGAAGCGGGTCAACCCAACTCATTCATCCAGTATGAACACCCGGAAGGCTCGCCCATCGTGGCGCTGCGTGCGCTCCAAGGTTTCGAGAAACTTTACATGACGGTCATCATGGATGAATCCCTCTACGTTTTCGAGCTGTACAACACGGCGCAGCCCGTGGTCGCGCTCAAGCTCGTGGAACGGCCCCTCAACGATGGGGCGCGGGAGGTCAGTTACGATGAGGTCCGCGACGGGCGTATCCACTCGACGCCGGAAGATCTGGTCGGACTGCTGCACAAGGCATGGAACCGGCCCGTGCTGCAAAAGAGTTACGCCAGTCTTTACGCCCGTTCGGAGTTCCGCAAGGCGGACGCGAAAACGGATTACGGCGACGTGGTGGTGACGGTGACGGAAGTCCACCGCTTCGGGGATCAGGATGCCACGGTGCTGCTCGGCGTCATCAAAAACCACCGGGCGACTCCCATCGCCTTCAACCCGGCCTCGGTCGGCGTGTACGTCGGCGCGCGGATGTACCCGGCGCAACTCTGCGATGCCTCCGGCACGGTCCCGGCCAAGGGCGAGGCGGCGATTGGCGTCGTGCTGCGCGGCAGCACGGAAGGGGACCGGGAACACCTCTCCTCAAAAAATGACTACCGGATTGCATTGCCCGCGCTGGGTTCTACGCGCGAGGTGGTCACGACCTCCAACGCCCTGTTTCCACGCCGGACCACCACCGCCCGGGACAAATAGCCGCCATGCGTCCCCTTCTTACCTTCCTCAAAGGGCCGGGTGTGATCATCCCGGTTTTGATCGTCTTCTTCGTCGCGTTCTACTTCATCCGGCACCGGCACGAAGCGGCAGCGGTAGCAGCCGCGGCGGCGGCAAAGAACACGCCTGCCAAGACGCTGGGCAACGTGAACCCGGAACGGCGCACGGTGCAGCCGGGTTCGCAAACCCTGCGTGAGACCGTCCCCGGCAACGTGATCGTGCCTGCCACGAGCAACCTGCCGGATACCGATGCGCCCGTGGTTCGGGCCACTCCTACCCCGGTCCCCGTGGTCACGCACGCGGCGGCGACCCCGCCGCCCCGTCTGCCCAAACTCATCCAGAGTTACTCGACACAAGCGCCTGCACCCCTCTCTATCTCACCTCCCAAGTTGTTCGCTCCCACGGGCACGCTCATCAAATGCTCGCTGGTGCTCACGGTGGATTCGAGCAGCCTGCAAACGCCGGTGCTGGCCGAAATCACCGAAGACGTTTGGGAAAATAAAAAACTCATCATTCCTGCCGGGACGCTGGCCTACGGGTTCGCGGGCAAGGGACACGTCCGGGACCGCATCGACGTGAGCGGCACCTGGGATTTGATCTTCAAGGATGGCCGGGAGTACCAGATTCGCGGCCTAGCGCTGGATCGGGAAAAGGACGCGAACGGCGCTGGCTTCGGGCTGACGGACGGGTCGGCGGGCATCAAGGGGCAAATCCTGGAAAGCGATGAATACGGCGACTTGAAAATCTTCCTGGCCACGGCCATCGGCGCGGTCGCCAACAATTCGTTGTCCACGACCAACCAAGGCTTCGGCAACTCGGTCACCAACAGCGCCCAAAACGTGCCGTTGCAAGGCGCTCAAGCCGTCCTGGATCGCTACGCACGGCGCATCGAGGAAAGCCAGCAAGGCGACGGCACCTATGTTCGCGTGTCGGCGGGGACAGAGTTCTACATCTTTCCGCTCAACGTCGTGGAACCACAGTTAGCCTCGGTCGCTGGCCTGGCTCAGGGCAGCAAGCCGAAAAACTCCTGGGATCTGACGCGAGACGCTTACGATGCCCAGCAAGCCGACGAAGCGGCCCGCCGCGCTCCCACGGCGGAAGACGCCCAGCGCCAGCTGGTGCAAGGCGCTTTGCAACAGCGCGAAGCCGCGATGCAACAGGTGCAAGCCTATCTCGACGCCAGAAAGAAAAACACTGCCTCCATCCCTTCCAATGACCCTTCGTCGTATTCTGTTCCTCTCCCTGCCCGTTAGCCTGCTGCTCGTCGCGTGCGCGCACAAGCCGCCGCAGGTGGTCTATGTCCAGGCTCCGGCGGTGCTGCCTCCGACCGACAGCAACAAGGTTCGCGTCGCGGATCGCATCCACGCCTACAGCGTCGGGCGGTTGCCCACGGCGGACGGTTTGGCGATGAACGAGGCGCACCAATACTACCGGATCGAGGATTCGGCGCATTGGGACCAACGGCTGCCGGACCATCCGCTGCAAAGCAGCGGTCCCCTGGGCAAGTACGCTCCTCCCACGGCGCGGCGGGTGGCTGTGTCCAAGGAAGTCCACGCGGCGGAAGCGCAGAACGAGGCGCTGGCTCAGAGCATGATGCAGGCGCGGGCCACGTACCGGAGCGCGGCAACGCAGGTGCAGGCACAGGCCCTGACGGCGGAGAAAAACCGCGTGACGGCGGACACCTACCGCACGCTGCTCCAAACCAATCAGGCGGAGAACGCGCAGCTCCGGGCCGAGAACCAGCGGCTGCGCGCGGCGGTTGACGCGACGTCTGCTCAGCCTGCCGCCGGGGCCGTCGCGCCAGGACCACGTGAAACCGCCGATCCTTACGAGCGGCTCAAAGCGTGGGATCAACAATCGGGTTCCTCCCCCGCCCCTTCGCCTTCCCCGCGCTCTCAGCCATGACCATGGAACTCACCACTCCGTTGTCCGTTCGGGTGATTGACGATGCACTCTTGGATCGTCTGGACGGTTTGCAAGCGCATCTGGAAGCGAACATCATCGGTCAGCCCGAGGTGATCCCGGAAGTTGTCAGAACGATCAAGAACGCAGAGTTGGGTTTCACGGAAGCCGGGGAGCCGCGCTCGGCCTTTCTGTTCCTGGGTCCGACCGGCGTCGGCAAAACGGAGGTGACTTTGCAGTTCACGGAGTACGTGTGCGGACCCGGCAAGCTCATCCGCCTGGACATGAGTGAATTCATGAACCTCGATGCCGTGGGCTTGCTCATCGGCACGGCCTCGGACAACCCGGAAGTGCGCCGTGGGCTGCTCGGCCAATATTACGACCGGACCGGCGGCACGGGCACCCTGCTCTTCGACGAAATAGAAAAGGCGCACCGACAGGTGCAGGACCTGTTCCTGCAAATTCTCGACGCGAGCCGGATCACCCTCGGCAACGGCGAAACCCTGGACTTGAGCCGCATGTTCCTGGTGGCCACGAGCAACATCGGCTCACAGATGCTCATGCACTCGCGCACCCGCAACCGTGAGACCATCGTGCGCCGCGTGCAGACGGAGGCCAAGGGACAGATGCGCCCGGAAATCTATGCGCGCTTCAATCCGGTCGTGGTCTTCAACCGGCTGGACTTCGACGCGCAACGCGACATCGCCCGGGTGCATCTCGACAAAGTGCTCCGCCACATGGCCAGGTTAGGACACCGGCTCGACGTGGACGACTCCATTCTCGGACCCATCATCGACCGTGGCTATTCGGAGGAACTCGGCGCGCGCCCCATGCGCAACGCGGCCCGCGCCGCCGTCCGTGAAGCGGTGCGTGAAGCCGTGTTCGCTCGTGACACCGGGCACGGCACCATTCGTTATGACCGGTCGGGCCAACGCTTCTTTTTGGATAGCTCGTTGTCGCCCGTGGCCTCCCCGTCCACCGGCCAAAATAGACCCGCTGCCTTTACAACCGAACCCCTCAACGCCTGACGTTATGAAAACCAAAGTAGACCCTTCTTCTCCCGACAAACCTACCCTCGAAGCTCCGGTGGTCCGTCACCGCGTGGTCGTGCCGATCCAGACGCGCGGCGGCATCGGCAAATCCACCGAAGCCGTGGCCCGCGCCTCGTGGATGGATCAGCGCGGCCTCCAGTGGCAGGGCTTCGATCTGGACGAACAGAACCGCACCTTTTCTGACAATTTCCCCGGTCAGGCGACGCTGGTGGAAGTTTCCCAGAGCGAACCGGAAGGCGACATCATCCGCCTGTTACGCAAAGCTACCAAAGCCGAAGTGACCGCTATCGATCCGCGGGCGCACATGAACCGGACGATCCTCCAGGCACTCAACCTGATTCGGTTCCCCGAGCAATCTGCTGCGGCGGGTGTGCGCCTGAGCGTGTTGGTGTACCCAATGGACGAAATCAGCGACATGGACGACATCGCCGGCACGGTCGAAGCACTGGGCGACTCGGTGGATTGGGTCATCGTGCGCAATCCCGCCCGCCAGCCGCGCACCCGCATGTTCGACGGCAGCGAACTCGAAGCGATGCTCGGGCATTTCGGCGCGGCAACGCTGCTCTTACCAGCGCTGCTTTCGGATACGCGCATGGCGTTGCGCAACCACGAGGTCCAGGTGGGCCGCGCCATCAACCCCGTGGAAGCCTTGGCCAACCAGGAGCTGCGACTCGATTTGAGCCATCGCATGGTGCTGGAAGACTGGCTCAAGCGCACGTTCCAGGCGTTGGACGCCATTGCGCCACACCTGCTTCCGACCGCCAAAGGCTTGGAGATTCAGGCAAAGCAGCAGAAGCCTGGCGTCGAGCCTGCGGCTGCCCCGCGCCGCCGCGGCCGTTCGGTGAACCTCGCTAACCTCGATTAAAGCAAAAAAGGTGTCCGGCGACGAAGACGAGGTCTGGGAACAGCCAGCCGAACCTGCGGTGCTCTCAGCCAAAAGCGCCGCTGGCGGGGAGCTGGTGGAAACGGTTGCGGCTCCCCCGCCCGTGATGACGGGGAGTGAGAGGCAGCTTCCCGCCTACTGGCAGGCAGTGATTTCCGCCCTGTCGCCTGAGAAGCAGGCGGCTGCCTGGCGGTTCTTTCAGGAGCGCGAGTTGGGCTTGGCCAAAGGGGCGACCGACACGCTTTCCGGGCTGGTGCTGCTCTTGGAAGCGAACGGGCTCTTCATGGATGCCTGCGCCAAGCGCCTGGCTGACACGGTGACGGTGCTGGCCCCACGGGATGAGCGTGAGGCTGGCGCAAAGATGTTGCCGGTTCCGGAAAGCATCCAGGCGGAATCGAACAGTCCGGAATCCAGGAATGCTAATCAAGCTGCCGCCAGCACCACCTCGCATCCTGCCGTTGCAGCTCCGTCCTCGACAGAAATCGCACGGAGTCCAGCCGTCTGGTGTCTTGCCGTTATCCTGGTTCTGGTCGCAGGGGGATTCGGGACGTGGTTTGGCGATAGGCACGCACGAGCGGACGCTGACCTCCAGGTGAAAGCACAGGTACGGCAAATCCACACCTGGCTGGATGTGGATGAACAGGCTCGTGCCATCCTCATGAGTCGAAAGGGCGAACTGGCCTTTGGCTTCGCCCGCGACCCCTCGCTGGGAAACCGGAAGGTTTACATTTTGACCATCAAGGGCGTGCCCATCCTGCGCGCCGGTAAAACCAAAGAAGGTGCCGGAGTAATCGCTTTTGATGCCGGCGGTCCCGACCTCATTCCCTGAAAAACTACCGTGTTGTTTCTGCTCACCCTCCAAGCTCCGCCGGTCGTCCGTATTTTCATGCGCCTGTGGGATCAGGCGCTCTCCTGGTTCGATACCGCTCCTCTGTGGCAGCTTGGGTTAGCTGCGTTGCTGCCGTCCCTCGTGGTTTCCACGGCGATCCGGCGTCATCTCGCGGAAGTCAGCGGTAATCCCGTGTGGATACGCTTGTCAGGAAAAAGCTTTCGGATGCGGGAGGTGTTTACCCACTTCTACATCACGGGCCGCGTGGGTTCGGGCAAGACCCGAGCGTGCATCAACGGGCTGCTTTTCCAGGTGTTCAAGCGGGTGCCGAACTGGGGCGGCTGCGTGCTCGATGACAAAGGGGATGCTCACAAGGATCTGAGTGCCTTCGCGGCGCACGCCAAGCGGGAAAAGGACGTGGTGGTCTTGCAGTCACGGCCGCCCGGCGCTCCGGCGAGCTGGGCTCCCACCTGGACCTGGAATCCTTTGCTGGACATCCGCTTTCCCGATTCGACGCATGCCGAGGCCCTGGTGCGCACGGCCAACAGCGTGCGCCGGGCGGAGTCCAAGGAAGCGTTCTGGGAGCCGACGGCCATCCTGCACATCACGCGGGCGATTACGGCGCTGCGGATCGCGCAGGTAGAAACGGTATCCATCGCCAACGTGCTCGACGTGCTCACCGAACATACGGGTGAGCGTCTGGGCAAGATTATCGTGGCGCTCAATAAATCCACCCATCCCGGAGCGCCGGAACTGGTGGACCATTTTCTGAACCGCTACATGGGGATGGAAAGCCGCCTGCTCGACAACATCCGTGGCACGATCTCCGCGTACCTGGGCGCGTATTGCGAACCGGCGTTGCGGGAAATCTTCTGCGCCGGGGACAGCACGTTCGACGTGGCGATGGTCGATGCGGGCAAGATCGTCTGTTGCTCCATCTCGCCGATCTACACCACGGGTCGCCGCCTGTACTCCGCACTGCTCAAGAACATGATCTGCGAGCACGCGAATTTGCGCTTCACCCTCAGCCGCGAAGAACAGGCGGTGGCCACCCCGCTCTTCCTGTGGATGGACGAGGCGCAGATGCTCGTCTCGGCGGACCCGCAGAAAGGCGACCATACCTACGCAGCGCTACTGCGGCAGGCACGGCTTGCTTTCATCATGGCTACGCAGGACCCCGAACTTTCGTTCGTGCCCGCGCTCGGCAAGGAGATCGCCAACGCGCTCAAGCTGAACCTGAGCAACCAGATTCATCTGCAAGCGGCTTCTCCCGAAGCCGCCCGCTGGGTCGCTGACCTCGTGGGTAAACGGGAGATTCGTGACGTGAACACCAGCACGGGTCCCCACGGTGTCACGCGCAGCCGCAGCCGCCTGACGCAGGAACGCTACTGGATCACCCCGGAAAAGCTGCGCCAGATGAAACCTTACCGGGCCGTGATCCGGCACAGCAACGGCAGCGTGACCACCAGCCCGGTTCATCTACCACCGGTCATGCCTGACGGTAGTCGTGGCTGAAGACTCTTCTTGCTCCGAGGAAGCATTTTTCACTCTGGAGAAGCCCGTAGCGCAATCCGAACAAAGCTGGACCCAAGGCTACGAACGGACCTGGTAAAAATGTCGGTTTTCGGCAGACAAAAATGCCCGGTCAGGTTAGAGTATAAGGTCATGCCAACCACCGCAAAAACAGCTGGAGACACCCTCCGTGAAACCGTTGCTGGCACGTCGTCTCAGTCCGGCCCGAAAAGCCTGACGCCTCAGGAAACGGAGTCGCGCCGTGCCGCCGTTGAACCCGCGCGTGGGCTTCTCGGGATTGAGGGACTTGTTTGCTCGGATGAAGTGGATGCTGATGGAAAAGCTTGGGTGAATGGCGAACTGACCACCGAAGAGGTGCGAGCACGTATCTATTCGCGGGCTGGTCTACCCGTACCGCCGACTGGCGCTGGCAAGTGATGGCGGAGGACCCGTACCTCATTTCAGGTACTACGGTTTTGAAGAATCGGCTGGGAGTAAACTCTCAGTCCGAACTGAACCGCCTTTAGGCCGATTTCACGACCACGCGAATTTGGGAACTGGGTCGGCCGCCGCTGTCAGGCAGATTCGACTTACAGCACCTCAGGAAGATCCACGCGCACATCTTCCAAGATGTGTACGCATGGGCCGGCGAACCCCGCACTATCAGCATCAGCAAGGGCGCGTCGATGTTCTGCCTGCCGCAACACCTCGAATTTGCTGCCGAAGACATTTTCGGCAAACTGGCGCGGGAGAATCACCTCAAGGGACTTTCCAGAGAAACTTTCGCGGACCGTGCCGCCTATTTCTTCTCGGAAATCAATGCGCTGCATCCCTTCCGGGAGGGCAACGGACGAACCCAGAACCTGTTCCTCAAACAACTTGGGGCCGAGGCAGGTTTCGAGCTTTCCATCGAGAAGGTTGGACGCGAGCAAATGATGGCGGTTGCCAGTGCTGCGCACCGCGGGGAGCTGGACCTCGCGCGCGCGATGTTCCTGGACAACGCCGTGGTGTTGCCTGAACGGATCGGAGCCGCGGCGCGGCAGGTTGGCGATCCAGGCTCGTCTGTCGCTACGCAATGGCTCAGTGCTCTCCAGGGTTTGAGGGAAGCCCATCAAAAAGCGGGTAGTGCTTCCGAACGCGCGCGCCTGGTCGAAGAGGCGAAAACCCTGGCCACGCAAATGGCAGGGAAGATGAGTCCTACGCAACGCACACGCATCCAGCTTTTGTCGGTTGAAGCGGTGCAGGGCAGCGTCACCACCACGCCGGAAAAGGTGGTCGCGCAAACCACCCAGGCAAAGAGTAAAGAGCAGGGCCGAAGTCGCTAGACGACGACGACAGGGAAGCGAGGCCGGAACCGACCCTCCACGATCAATGCGCCAGCATATGCTGCGGCGTGTGCGCGGGAACCGGAAGATTCTACGGGCGTGGATTCTTTTTCAGCCACTCCTGTACGAGGGTGCGGTAATCGTTGAAGATGAGTTCCGCCTTTTTGATGCCGACTCCGGCACAAAGCGCGGGCAAGTCGGCGGTGAACGCGAGGTAGCGTTTGTGAATGACCCCAGGTCCCGGGATGATCACCCCTGATTGCAAGCTGCCGAGGAAGTTCCTGACGACCTTGATGACCGTTTCCACCTTGGTTCCGTGCGCGTGGATGTCTTGACCGCCGATGTCGGAGATGAACTTTTGGTATCGGTAGGGGTCCCGGTCGAGCACTAGACACACCTTCTGCGACTGCCTGGAGTTCCCGTATTCTTTCGCGCCGAGGAACATCCCCAGTTCCAGGGGCATGTTGAAGCGTGGCAGCTTCGAACTGGCGCTGATTTCCGTGCGGGAGATGTCGTGGATGCCCACCCGGCATTCGCGGATGATCCGCAAGATTTTGTGAACCCTGACCTCGCCGCCATCGTCCTTTTCCAGGGCACACCGCGCGATGAAGCCACAGTCGATGACCGCGAAAACCACCGCGTAAAAGATCTTCAGATACTGCGGGTCGAACGGGCAGTTGATGAAAACACTTTCATCGTATGCTGAGGAGGCAGGGGCAGCCATCGAAGGCTCTCTACCACTTACTTCGCGCCGGCCGAAGCCATTTCACCATATCGGGCCTGCCGGACGGTTCCTCGCTTGGCCACGGACTTTCCGTTAGATCCGCTGATCTTGGCCGCCATGACCTTGGAAACCGCCATTGCGGCTGCCTTTCGAGTCACCGTACCTGTGCGTCCTGCGGACTTGATCGTCCGATATGTTGCCTTCATGTCGGGATAACGCGCTGGGTTGAATCGCAGTTTGTGAAAGGTTTCACAAACACGCACTCATTACCTTTTAAGCTAGATCGGTGCGGTCGGCGAGCGTTTTCCTCGGCAAATTCCATGGTGAGGTCGGCGCAAAACCACGCCTGGCGTTTGGTTGCACGTCATTGATGAGATGTTGCCGCATCCACCGCCCGCGACCGGTGTCGCCAAGCTGCTTCACAACCCTTGGAAGCGGTGGCTTAAAAGGACCATCAGAAATCGACGTTGTAGCGGGGCTTTTTCTTTGGCGTGGCTGCCTTGGTAGGTGGGGACTCGAAAAATCCTCCCGCCGTCGCCTCGGAAGAGGAAGTCTTCGTGGCCACCTTGACTTCTGTGAGCGCGGGGGCGGCGGGTGGAGGCTCCTCGAATCCGAGAGGCACGCGACCCTGTACCTTCCGTTTGTAAAAGGCATGCACGTCCTGCCGGGAGGTCGCGCACCCCTGGGCGGTGAGAACCTGCGCGATTTCAGACCACGTTTTGCGGTCACGCCGTAAGGATCGGATCGTTTCCCAGTGCAGCTGGAGTTTGGATTGGAAAGGTTTTCCCGGCATGAGAGTTCAGCCCGATGTTTCGTGCTAGTCGTCAACAGTTGTCTGCACTGGTCCATACCATATTCAGCTGGTGTCTGCACTCGTCAACAGTTCCCGGCCTCCAAGACATCGAAACAGCCGGCCTGCACTGCTGACAAGTGTTGACGGCGTAGGCACCTGTCAACGCTTTGCGCCGCAAGCATGACAATGCTTAGGGATATGTGTGCTCAGAAACTTTTCGGCAGAAAGAGTTGCTGGTCCGCGCGGTGTCCTGTTACGGTGCGCTTCGTGGTCTCTCACGTTGCCTGCACCTCCGTCGAAGGAGCCGAGAACTATTTCGCTACTCACCTGCGCAGTGGTGATTACTTCGCGGCGGATGAACCGGGACACTGGCATGGCAGCCACGCGGCGGATTTGTTGGGTCAGGCGATCACTGCGGAATCCTTCCGTCACCAGTTTCTGGAGCTGGAAACTCGGCAGCGCCAGTGACGTGACTTCGCTTTTTCGAGCCGGGTGCTGAGTTAGTCTGGGGTGCCA
>CALMVM010000577.1 GCA_937873255.1 uncultured Verrucomicrobiota bacterium
CCCCGACCGCCTGGACCGTCAGTTGGCGGAGGTGCTCGGTCTGCTCGCCGAGCGCATCCAGCCCGTGGACGCTGCCGACCCGGGCCTCGCCGTGCGCCACGCGGCGACCCGGCGGCTGGAGGAAATAATCATACTCTTGCAGGACCTCCTACGGGTGGGCCGGGGTGAATCGGCGGACGCCGTGGCCCCCGGAAGTTTGCGCCGGGAGCTGGACGCCCGCTTTGCCTGGCTGGGCGGCATCCTGAACGGGCGGGTGGACGCGCCCCCCGCCACCTCGAGCGACGGCCCGGTGTCCGACGAACCGGCCAGCCTGCCGCAGGAAGATCTGCGCCGATTGCGCGGGGCACTCGACTACTGCCCGAGCGCCTTCCGCGCCCTGGCCCGGCTGCCCGCCGCCGAGAGCGTCACGCAACGCGACCAGAGCCTGACGTGGACGCCGCCGTTCCGGTGGTCGGACCTGCGCCGGCTCGACGCGAGTTCGTGGCAGCAAGGGGCCAGGGTGACCCTGGTGCTGTTGGCCACCCTGGTGACGTGGCAGTGGTTCCTGTTGCCCGCCGGCGGGGAGATGTTGTTTCTGGCGCTGCTCGTCATGCAGCCGGACCTGGGCCGCGCCTCGCGCCAGTCGCTGGATTGCGCCGTCGGGGTGCTGCTCGGACTGCTGTTCGCCTATCTGGCCACGGCGTAGGTGGTCAAATACGTCGAGACGATCTTCGGCTACGGGCTGTGCCTGTTCGGCGTGCTGGGTTTCTCTGGCTACTTGGCCGGAGCGAGTCCGAGGGTGGCCTACGTCGGACTGCAAGCGGCGATCAGCTTCGTGGTGGTGTTCGTGTCCAGTGATCGGCAGAGCGTCAGCCTGGAGGGATTGCGCGAGCGGTTCGTGGCGTTGGCGTTCGGGGTGTCCATCGCCTTCGTGGTGCTGCACAACGTGTGGCCGACCCGCAAGGCGAAGGCCCTGTTCAAGGCCCTGGCGGACAACCTCGCCCTGTGCGCCGACGCCTGGGCGGCGTTGGAGCAGGCCGGATCGGCGGACCTCTCCGGGCGGCGCGAGGAGTTCGTGCGGGACTTCAACCGGGGGCGCGTGCAGGCGGGTCAACTGCTCAACAACGTCGAGCTGGAAGGCGGCGAGGGCACCCCGCGCTACGGCTACGCAGGCCGGCTGTTCACCCACGAGGTGGCTTTGTTCGAGCAGGTGCATCTGTTCGGCGAAGCGTGGGAGAAAACGGCCGTCCGGGACGGGGCCACGGTCTCGCGGATGCAAGGGGTCGGCGAGCGCCTGCGCGCGCTGGCCGGGAGGTTGGGGCAGCCGGTCGAACCAGCGGCTGGCGGCCAGGCCCAAACGCCGCCGACGCCGGATGCCGCCCCGGCCGACGCCGTCCAGCCCGCGCCGGTCCTCCGGGAGCGTCTGCGGGAGATCGAGGACATCCTCACGTCGTTGGACCGGTTGACCGACCTGCCCGTTTCCACCTGAAGACCCATCCCGAATTATAGGAAAGACCTGCGGCGCAGGTACGCACGAATCAGCACCTCACCGAATGCCCGAAGACCAGAAAACGCCTTTCGATCCGGCTGGCCCGTCGCCGTCGTCCGCCGAGGCTCCTCGCTTCGCCAACGGCCTGGTGCCGGAAGCCCCGCCGCGCCGACGCGGGCTGTGGGTGTTCGGCGCGTTGGTGTTCGTGGTGGTTGCCGTGGTTTTGCTGCGGGCGCTGAGCGGGGGCACGCCGTTTCTGCTGGTGGGCGGCATCTACCTTCCGGCCTGGTTTTCTGCGGCGGTCATCGGCATCGCCCTGGCGTCCGTGACCGTTTTTGCCCTGCGCTCGTATTCCGCGACGCGCGCCGCCGGCACCGGGCTGGTTTTCTGCAACTGCACCGTGATCTATGCCTTCCTCGCCTGGCTCTTCCTCTTCCAGTAACCCTGCCCCGCCGCCCAAGGAAAGGGGCAAGGACCCGGCCAGGAGCGAAGACTACGTCCGGCTGGGACCGGCCCAGATCGCGTGGCGCCGGACCGTGCGCGCCTTCATCATCGTGGTGACGCTGGCCCTTGCGGCGGTGTGCATTTTCCTCTACGCGCAGCCCGAAAAGCTCTACCCGCACACCGACAACGCCTACGTGCAGGCGGACATCGTGCGCATCGCCCCGCGCGTGGCGGGGCCGGTCGTTGAACTGCCCGTGCGCGACAACCAATGGGTCCGCCGCGGCGACCTGCTCATCCAGATCGACCCGGAAGATTACCGGGTGCGCCTGGATCAGGCGAAGGGTCAACTCGCCCTCGCCGAGGCGCAGATCGACCAGGCCAAGGCCAGCATCGAACAGGCGCAGGCCGCCGTCGAGGAGAATGACCAGCGCGTCCACCAAGCCGACGCGCAGGCCGTGCGCGCGCGGCGCGACTTCGACCGCGCTTTTGCCTTGATGAACACCGCCGCCAAGGCCATCAGCCAACAGGACCTCGACGCCGCCCGCGCCGGACAGAACGCCGCCAACGCCAACCTCGACGCCGCCAAAGCGACCGCGCACGCCGCCCGTGCCCAGGAGCAGGCCGCCGAAGCAAACCATAAGGCCGCCTTCGCCCAGCGCGATCAGGCAACCGCGACCGTCCACACCGCCGAGTTGGAACTTTCCTACACCCGCATCCTGGCCCCGGTGGACGGCTGGGTGACCAACCTCAATCTGCCGCCCGGTAATTACCTCGCGGCAGGGCAATCCCCGCTCGCCATGGTGGCCGACCATACGTTCCGCGTCCTGGCGTACTACAAGGAAACCTTCACCGAACGGATGCGCCCCGGTCAGCGGGTGAGCGTGCGGCTGTTTCCCTACCCCGACCGGGTCTTCGACGGCGTAGTCGAGGGCATCGGCTGGGGCATTTTCCAACCCGATGGACAAGCCAACGCGGGCACGCTCCAGTTGCCCGAGGTAAGCCCGACGATCAACTGGGTGCGCCTGCCGCAGCGGTTCCCGGTGCGCATCGACCTGCCGCAGGAGGACCCGGCGCGTCCGTTTCGCGTTGGCCAGACCGCCGTGGTGCAGATCGACACCGTGGCCGGGTTGGTCGACACGCCGTTGCGTGGGCCGCGCCAGACCCTCGCGGAAAAATGATCGCCTCGCTCCGTCAACTCCTTGCCCGGTTCGGGGCAGTCCTCGCCCTCGGCCTTTGCGGTCTGGGTGGGACGACGGGTACATCTGCGGCGGCAGCGGAGCCGACGCCTGCCCCGGCCACCTTCGCGCCCCCACCGCCGCTGGCCATCGCTCCCGGCGCGGAGTTGCCCGAAGATTGGCCCCATACCCGCTCGCTCGTTCCGGCACCCGCCCGCGCCCCGGCACGGCAGGCGGGGCACGCCACGGAAAGCGCCTCTCCGCCAGGTCCGGCCGCCACGTCGTCGCCTTTCGATCCGCGCCAGGAAGATTGGTGGAAGGTGTTCCGCGACGCCGAACTGGACCGTCTGGAACGCCTCGCCGTCGCCGCCAACCGGGACCTCGCGCGGGCCGTTACCCGGATCAGCCAGAGCCGGCTCCAGGCGCGGATCGTGGCCGCCGACCTGTTCCCGCACCTGGAAGTGCGCGCGACGGCCGGGCGTTCCGTCAACTCGGACAACGGCGCGCTGATCAGCACCTCGCCTTTCCACTCGGGCGCGCCGGGAGGAACGGAGACGTTCATCACGCGCACCACCACGCAGAACAATTTTGAGAGCACGTGGCGCCTGGATTGGGAGGTGGACGTGTTCGGGCGGATCCGCGCCGCCTACGCCAGCCGCCAAGCGCAGGCGCAAGCCGTTGAGGCCGACGCGCGCGGCGTGCGCCTGAGCGTCACCGCCGACGTCGCCAACGGCTACTACGCCCTGCGCGCGGCCGACACGCAGGTCGAGATCCTCGACGCCACCGCCGGGGTCCGGCGCGAGAACCTGTGGCTCAACGAAGCGCGCACCAGGGCGGGCATCGGCGCGCCCGACGACGTGGCCCGTGCCCGCCTGGAACTCAACAACGTCCTCGCGGATCTCGCCGAGGCACGCCGCCAACGCCACGGCCTCGAAAAGAACCTCGCGCTGCTCTGCGGCCAGCCCGCGCCCGACTTCCACCTGCCCGTCCGCCCGCTGGAACGCGTCGCGCCGCCCGCGATCCCGGGCCGGGTGCCCGCCGGCCTGTTGACCCGCCGCCCGGACGTGGCGGCGGTCGAACGACGGCTGGCGGCCACCTTGCAGGACATCCGCCAGGCCAGGGCCGAGCAGCGCCCGCGCATCACCGTCGGCGGCTACGTCGGGCAGATGAGCGTGGAGGCCGAGCACTTCGCCGACCGCAAGAGTCGTGAGGCCTCCATCATGCCGGTGATCTCTCTGCCGGTGTTCGAGGGGGGCCGTCTGGAGGCCAACGTCAAGCTGGCCCAGGCCCGCCGCGACGAGGCCGCCGCCGACTACCAGGAAACCGTGCTCACCGCCTTCCGCGAGGCGGACACCGCGCTCAGCGACCTGCGCCAGCGCGCCGTGCAGGCCGGGGCGCAGCTTCGCGCCGTGGGTGACGCCCGCGACGTGCTGCGCTTTTCGACCGACCGCTACAACCACCAGACGGCTTCCTACTTCCAGGTCGTCACGGATCAAAGCACCCTCCTTTCGGCACAACTCAACGCCGCCCGCACGCTCAACGCGCGCTTCGCTGCGGCGGTGGAACTCGCCCGCGCGTTGGGCGGCGGCTGGCCGGAAGAGGAGGCTCCGCGTCCCGGGGCGGCGGACAAGTCGGTCCGCCGAATTCAAACCAAGGTGCCGACGGGTCCGGATTGAATGCACGTTTGCAGTGCTGGTCACAACCAATTTGGACCAGCCAGGTATGCGCGAGTGCCACCACTCCGGTTATCTGCAAACGCGAATCGGCTATGAGGTCAAAATGGACATGCCGCAGTCGGAGGGCAAAGAGATCGAGGAACTCTAGTGCCGCGGCGCTGCCTGGCTGCGAGGGGAGGAAAGCGGTGCCCCTCGGTGAAGATGCCGTCAACAGCGTGGCCTCATGATCAATCGGAGTTCCCCCGGCTCTGCCGGGGAGACTCTTGCACGCCGGATTTTTCCGTGTTGCTCCTCTACCCAAACCAGCAGGGCGTGGAGAGGTGCGAGGAAGGATTCTCCCATCACCGCCAAACTCGACGCGCGGGCTGAGTCGAACCCGGTGCCACGGCTACGGAGAGCAATCAAATGGCACACAACCCGAGTGGAACGAATCTTTGCCCGAGCGTGATCCACGCCCGGCAGCGATTTACAAAATAGGCGTTTCTTGTGAGATGATAAAATCGCACCCGTGCAGGTCGAGGAATTTTTCTTCGTCCGGACGCACCTGGGCCAGGTATTGGGGATCGCCGAACACGGTGGCGATGGCGGGCACGTCGTCGAACCACAATTCGGTGATCCCGTCGTACTTGACCGGCGGCAGCCCGGGCAGTTCGACCGGCAAAGCATGCTGCTGGACGTAACGGCGCACATGGGCCTGGACGGCCGGGATGGAAATGAAGAGCGGCGCGTGTTGAACCTTGTGGTACTCGACGAACTGCTCGTGCGTCATCGTGGACTTGCGCTTCAAAAGAATGGTGAATTTGATCATGCGTGGAGTGGTTGGCTGACTGGAAGTTTGCCTGCCCCGAGCGGCTTGATGGGGGCGTACTTGGCGGCGATGTCCCGGGCAAACGCATCCGTTTCCTCAATCAGATGGCGGTGCAGAAAATAGTTGGAGCGGTTGAACCAGCCCAGGAACCGGACCCAGAGCGGAGCCTCGTAGCCGATGGTGCAGCGCAGCAAAGAAGTTTCCTCCGAAGTGCCGGTCACCTGCATCTCCCAACTCACCGACAGGCCGAAAGGCACGACGTGCAGCAGATAGCCCTGGCTCGCATCGGACTGGAAGGCGATCAGGTCACGCCGTGCCCGTTGTGTCCGGTAGTGCTGGATGAGCAGCGTGCCGGCGATGACCTCGACGTTGACGAGGCCCAGGCGTTGGGCCCCGCCGACGCCGCCCATCGCCTGGTGCGCCTGCGCACACGCGCGGTACTCCGCATCAGTCAGGTT
>CALMVM010000578.1:0-1963 GCA_937873255.1 uncultured Verrucomicrobiota bacterium
GAGCGACGGCGCGGTGCGCCACCCGGCACTGGGCTTCGCGGTGGGCGACGTGACGCTGCTCGACCTGCTGCGCGAACTGCCCCACACCGCCGCGCGGCTGGACGCGGCGGTCCGGCGCGCATCGGCCCCGGAGGTGTACGTCATCGTGGCCGACGAGGCGTTCCGTCCGCAGGCGCTCGGGCTGGTGGGCGAACTGCGCGCGGCGGGGCGGCGGGTGGATTTTACGCTGACCCCGGCGAAGGTCGGCAAACAATTCCAGGCGGCGGAGGCCAGCGGCGCGCCGTACGCGGCGGTCGTCGGCGAGGGATGGCCGACCCTCAAGCTGAAAACCCTCGCCACCCGCGAGGAGACCACCGTCGCGGCGGACGAATTGTCTGCCCGGGTAGGATTTCCGCAACCGCCGCCCGTCTAGCGGTCGATTTTGGCGCAATCCGTCTTTCGCGGGCGAACCGATGCCGTGCTCCGGCCCCGGCGAAGCTTCTTCAGCCGGCCTTTAACAATATCTTTACAATAATTGTCGCCTTTTGTCTTTTTCGTGGTGTAATGCCTCCCGCTCCCCCCTCCTCAACCAAACCCTGACCTTCCTCTCTCCCGCGTGTCAACGGTTCGCAAGCTTTCCGGCATTTCCGCTTTCTTCCCCGCGTACAACGACGGCGGCACCATCGCTTCGATGGTCGTCTCCGCGTTGATGACCCTGCGCGAGTGCGCCGAGGACTACGAGGTCGTCGTCGTCAACGACGGCAGCGCCGACTACACCGGCCCGCTGCTCGACGAACTCGCCCGCGTCCACGCGCCCCACGTGCGGATCGTCCATCACCCGCGCAACCTCGGCTACGGCGCGGCCCTGCGCCGGGGCTTCGCCAGCGCGCGCAAGGAATGGGTATTTTACACGGACGGCGACGCCCAATATGACCCGCGCGAACTCCACGTCCTCGTCGCCGCCTGCCTGGCGCGCAACGAACGCGTGGACGTGGTCAACGGCTTCAAGATCAGCCGCCACGACCCCTGGTATCGAAAGCTCATCGGGCGCGCCTACCATCATTTCGTGAAGACGCTTTTCGGCCTGGGCCTGCGCGACGTGGACTGCGATTTCCGCCTGATCCGCCGGACCCTGTTCGACCGGGTGCGGCTACGCTCGGACAGCGGGACGATCTGCCTGGAACTCGTCAAGAAATTCCAGGACGCCGGGGCGCGCTTCGTCGAGGTTCCGGGGCATCATTACCACCGGGCGTTCGGGCAGTCGCAGTTCTTCAATTTCCGCCGGCTCTGGCGCACCGGCACGCAGCTCATCGGTCTGTGGCGCGAATTGATCTGGAACGCCCCGAAGGCGGCGCGGGTGCCGGTGATGCCCGTTCCCGGCACGCCCCTGGCCCCGCCGGCCGCTCTGAGCCTGCCCGTAGGCGTCCATGACGAGTGAGGTTTGAGCCGGCCGCTGCCATCGTCGTCCGCCGGGGAACCCGTCGCCGCGCGGGCCTACGGCATCATGCGCGCGGTCGAGGACGCGCATTGGTGGTTCGATGCGATGGAACGCATCACGGCGGCCGTGTTGCAACGCGGCGGCCTCTGGAAAGTGCGCGACGTGCTCGACGCGGGCTGCGGCACGGGGAGGAACCTCGTGTTCCTCCAGCGATTGTATGGTGCGGGGGCGGCCGTGACGGGCGCGGACCATTCGCCGGTGGCGCTGGAGCATTGCCGTGCGCGCGGGCTGGGGCGGTTGGTGCGCGCGTCGGTCAACGCGCTGCCGTGGCGAGAGGGGAGTTTCGATCTGGTGACGAGTTTCGACGTGTTGACGGCCGGGACGGTCGATGACGCGGCGGCGCTGGCGGAGATGGCGCGGGTCCTGCGCCCCGGCGGAAGGCTGCTGGTGCGCGTGGCGGCGTACGATTTCCTGCGCGCCCGGCACGACCGTGAATGGGACATCACGCGGCGCTACCGGCGCGGGGAATTGCGCGCGAAGCTCGGC
>CALMVM010000578.1:1973-7263 GCA_937873255.1 uncultured Verrucomicrobiota bacterium
GGCGCTGGCGAAACGCTGGTCGGTGGCGCTACGCCCCCCGCGCGAGGAGACCAGCGACCTGCAAATCGGCGCGGGCCGGGGGCCGGTAGCGTCCGTGCTGCGGACGCTGATGACCAGCGAACGGCGCTGGGTGGCGCGGGGGCTGTTGCCGTTCGGACTTTCGCTGTACGCGCTGGCGGAAAAACCGTCGCGCTGAGGACACGATTGGATTTGCCCATCGGACACGGGCTTGGGACACTGCCGGAGATTTCTTCCCTTGCCATGAACAAGCTTTATTACGGCGACAACCTCCACGTCCTGCGCGACCGCAAGAATTTCCCGGACGAGTGCGTGGACCTGATCTACTTGGACCCGCCGTTCAACTCCAAGCGCGACTACAACCTCCTCTTCAAATCGCCCAAGGGCCAGCAAAGCGAAGCGCAGATCGAGGCGTTCAAAGACACGTGGCATTGGGGGCCGCAGGCGGAGAGTGAGTTCGACGAGGTACTCAAAGGGTCGAACACCGTCGCGGCCGAGATGATGAAGGCGTTCATGGTCTTTGTCGGCCGCAACGATATGATGGCTTATTTGGTGATGATGGCCAACCGGCTGCTGGAATTGCACCGCGTTCTCCGCCATACCGGGTCACTTTATCTTCACTGCGATCCGGTCGCCTCCCACTATCTTAAACTCTTGTTGGACGCAGTTTTTGGGAAGGAAAACTTCCGTAGCGAAATCATTTGGAAACGCACAGGCACCCATTCATCCGCAAACCGCTGGGGTCCGATCCACGATGTGATTTTCTTTTATTCCAAGTCCAAGCAATACCTCTGGAACCAGGATTATGTCCCGCTCGACGATATCCATGTCGCACGTCATTATCGTCACAAAGACGAGCTGGGGCGGGCTTACACGCACGGCGAACTCACCGCCCCCGGAGTCAGAAATGGCAAAAGCGGAGAGGACTGGCGGGGTTTTGATGTCACCAGCATCGGACGGCATTGGATGACAACGGTTGATAAACTCGACGCGCTGCACGCGGAAGGACGCATCTATCTCCCCACCGACGGAACTTGGCCGCGCTTGATCCGCTATTTGGATCAAAGCAAAGGCAGGGCATTGGGAGATATATGGACTGACATTCCACCGATCAACATGCAGGCCGCTGAACGTCTCGGCTATCCTACGCAAAAGCCGCTGACACTCCTCATGCGCCTCATTGAGGCAAGCAGTGATCGCGGCGATGTGGTACTCGATCCGTTCTGCGGATGTGGTACAGCCGTCCACGCCGCGGAAAAACTCAGGCGTTCATGGATCGGGATCGACATCACGCACTTGGCGATTTCACTGATTGAAAAGCGGTTGAAGAGCGCGTTTGGTAAACGTTGCGATTTTGAGGTTAAAGGCACGCCCAAAGACCTCGAAAGCGCCCGCGACTTGGCCCGGCGCGACAAATACCAGTTCCAATGGTGGGCGGTGTCGCTCATCGACGAGGCCCAGCCCTGGCAGGGCAAAAAGAAGGGCGCGGACACGGGCATCGACGGCATCCGTTATTTCCGCGATCTCGACCGCAAGGAATTCCACACGATGCTGTTGAGCGTCAAGGGGGGCGAGAACGTCGGGCCGGCGATGGTCAAAGATCTGATCGCCACCGTGGCGCGCGACAAGGCGGACATCGGGCTTTTCATCACTCTCGCCCCGCCTACCAAGGCGATGCTCACCGAAGCGGCAGCAGCCGGATTTTACACCAGCCCCAACGGCAAAAAGTACGCGCGGCCGCAACTGCTGCCCATCGAAGGTGTGCTCGACCGCACCCAGCGCGCCGAACACCCCGATTACGAACCGGACACGGGATTCAAGAAGGCAAAAGCCGAGCACAGCGGCGAACAGGGCAGCCTGCTCTGAAATTCCACACGGCTGCGGGCCTTGATCCGTCCCCCGGCGTCGGCCCGCGCTCGCTCAACCCGGCGGCAGAGCCAGCGCTCAGGGTTTTTTGCCCCCGGCCCCGGTCGAGCCGGTCGAGGTCGTGCCGGTCGATTGCGTGGTCGTACCGCCGGACCGGGTGCCGGTCCCCTGATTGGTGTTTTGCGAAGAGGAGACCGCGCCCCGGCCGCCGCCGGTCTGGTTGGTCGTGTTCATGGCGGGCGTCTTGCCGTTGACCACGACGGGCGAATTCAGATCGATGAAATACCCGTACGGGCTGCCGTAGCCGTTGCCACCCTGGTTGTAATATCCACTGTAGCTCGCGTTCGTGTTGACCGGCTGCGCCGATTGGCTGGCGTTGGTCTGCTCCTGCGCGCGGGTGTTGGCGTCGCGGATTTCCTGCTCGCGTTTTTCGAGGTCCTTCGCGGTGTAGTCGGCGACCTCCTTCTGGTATTTCTGGTAAGCCTCGGCCTGCTTGCGGTGGTACTCGGCGATCTTCTCTTGGTTGGCGTTGTCCTTGGCCTGCACCAACGCCGCGATGTCCATGTCGTTGGTCAACTTGTCTGGGGGTAACTCCACGTTGGCGTGGCCGTCGGTGACGGTCAGCGTGTGCGCCTCGCGGTTGACCGACACCAACTTCACTTCCGTGCCGGGTGGAAACCCTTCCACGCCTTTGTCCGTACGGACGGAGACGTATTCGGTGGTGTAAAAAGTGTCGTGCGGGGCGATGCGGCGGCCCTGTTCATCGGTGTGCGCCGTTTCGGTGGCGGGAGAAATCTGAGCGGGAGCGACTTGCGCCAAACCGAAGAATCCGACCGTCAGGCCGAAGGCAAAAACGTTGCTGCAGGAGGGAAAATGAAGCATCCCCCTGAATCGTCCCCGCCCCGCCGACAGGCCGTGTCCGCAGCACGCCGACATTGTCTTCTACTGTCCTTTCTCCAACGTCGCCCTTCCCAGCGCGGGCGACTTCGGGAAAAAACCCTTCGGCGTGAAGTTCACCGACACCCGCCCCGCCGGCATGATCGGGTAATCCTCCGGCCGCGTGACGTGCGTGAACCCCAGGCTGTACCAGAGCACGAGGTCCTGTTTGTAGATACTCTCGTCGTTCTGCGCGTAGTGGAATAAATCGTCTTCGTATCCTTCCGGTGCCTGGCTCGGATAACGGCCGGCGGCGTACATCTGCGCGGGATCGTACTTCGTGATCCACACGTGCCGCTGCGTGAACGACGACGGGTCGCCGAAGCGCGACGCCGGGAACGACGACGCGGAGTTGTTCTCCGGTTGGACCTCGTAACCCGCCGGATGACCCAGCTCCGATTTCGACGCCGGGTTGTAGAGCACCCACGTCCGGCTCGTGGACGCGTCGAGGAGACGCTCGGCCTGCTTCTCCGTGCCGAACACCGTGTGCTCGACCGTCCACGCCCGCCCGCGCGGGTTGGCCTCCGCGTCGGGGCCCAGGGCGCTCACGTTGCATTCCTTCGCGGCGTTGACCGGGCCGTCGATGTCGAAGTCCATCCGCAGGTTGATCCAGTGCTGGTGGTACACGCCCATGATCCCCGGCGCGACCAATGTGCCGAACTGCTGGTCGCCCGTCGCCTTGTACGTGCTCGGCCCCTGCTCGGCCTGCCGCGCGCAGACCTCGCACGTTTCGCCCGTGATCGTACGGTTGAGGATTTCGCCGTGCAGGTCCGCCTCGAAGCCGAACGTCGCGTCCTGCCGGAAGATCCACTTGTAAAGGTAATCGTAGTTGCCCACCGTGGCGATGAACCCGACGACGAGCTGCTTGCCGTGGCCATAGACCCGGCTGCCGTCGGAGCCCTGCGTGTGCGCGAACAGCGCGCCGCCGTCGCGCTCGTAGAAGAACACGCGGTCAGGGTAGTTCTCCGACACGTCGAGACGCTCGGTCGGGAACACCGCGCCGAGCGTCAGCGCATTGGCGGGCAATTCCTTGCCAGCGTTGATCCGGCTGGAGAGTAACCCGAGTCCGTACTCCCCCGAATCGTAGAACTCGCGCCACACCCAACCCTTCGACGGGTCGGAGTACGGCACGAGCATTTCCGAAATGGAAGCGCGGTAGCAGACCGAGCGCAACTTGCCCGCGTCGTGGTAGCCGATCTGGTGCAGCACGAGGCCCTCGCGCTGGTTGAAGCTGTAGCGGAAGTCCCAGCCGCCCCACTGGACGTGGTTGCCGTCGTGGTGGAGGTCGCGCGCGGTCAGCGGCAGGATTTGCAGGGGCGTGCTCGGGGTCTTCGGCCCGAGCACCTTCGGGTCGAACACGTCGTGCGCCACCTTGTGCGTCGGGGTCGCGCCCTGCGAATCCTGCACGGCGATGATTTTGCCCTCGTACAGATCGACGAGCACCATCAGGCCGTCGAGGTACGGCCCGTAGTCGTTCTTCCCGCCCTGGCGCGTGGCGAACAGCGCGCGGATCGCGCGGATCGTGCGACCGTCCTTGGTCAAGAGCGGGTCTTCTCCCGGCGCGTACAGATCGACCCAGAATTGCTTGGAAATCTTGCCTTCGATCTTGAACCCGCGTTTTTCCAGCGCGGCGCGCACCTCGGCCGATTCATCGACGATCTTGGTGGCGCGGTCGAACTCCGAGAACACCAGGTAGGGCTGCAAGTTCTTGAGGTCGCGCGTGGAGATGAGCTTGTTTTGGGCCAGGTCGGCGACGATCTCGAAAGCCGTTTTTTTCTCGGGCGAGATCGCCACGACGAACGCCTGCCGGTGCAGGGGCATGCCCGGCTTGAAGGCGAGCACTTCCTCCTTGGACGGTTCCTGGAGTTGCGCCCACGAAAACACGGTGTCCTTGCCGAACCCGCCGGGCCCGAGCAGGAGTTTCTTCAACGCGGCGAATTCCCGCGCCGTCAGCGGGTCGAGCGGGTGCGTGGCGACGAGGGGCGCGGTCGTTGGCGGGGACGAGGCGTGCGGCTCGCGGGCGGGTGCGACCGCGCGGACGGTGAGAAGGAAAAACGTGGCCAGAAGCAACTTGCGCATGGCATCGTTTGTAGGCCGCGCAAGTCATCCCCGGCAAGAACGATCACGCCGTGCCCGCAGCCCCGAGGAGATCGGTACTGTCATGCATTACTTTTCGGACGACGAAGCTTGCCGAAAACAGACGGCCAAGCAAAGCTACGGGGCCATGCCTCTGTTCCCACGGCGCGCCCCCGGCCTCCTGCTGGCTTTCGTCCTGCTGGTGGCAGGGACGGCGCGGGCTTCGGAGGTGCGGTTGGTCGACGGGACGGTGTATTCCGACGTGACGATTGTTCACCGCGACGCGCGGACCATCGAAATTCGCACACGCTACGGCAGCCTCCCGCTGCCGGCGTCCGAGGTGGATCGGATCGACGGCGTGCGGCTGTCCGCCTCGGGCCTCGCCCCCGCGCAC
>CALMVM010000579.1:0-2293 GCA_937873255.1 uncultured Verrucomicrobiota bacterium
TGCGGCGACAGACCCGCCGTTCGGAACGCCCCGCCGCCCGCCAACCCCATCGGCAAAAGAAGCTGGTCGGCGAGGTATTCGCCCACCGGCAACCCGGCGGCGAGATACGGGCGCACCTGTTCAACCAGGCGGTCGGCGACCGCCTCGGCGCGCACGCCGCGTTCGCCGAAGCCCGTGAAAATCTCGGTGTGCGTTTCGGACGACACCTCGCCGACGAGCACGAATCCCTGTCCGCGCTCCGTGGTATGCTCGACGATCTCGCAGGCCGCCCGGCCCCAGCGCAGGCGTTTGTCCACCTGCGCAAAGGCACGCTCCGCCGCGCCGAGCGGCACGCCGGCGATGTGCGCCACGACACGCCGTCTACCCTCCCCGTCCCGGGTCAGGAATTCGGCCGGACACAATCGTTCCACCGGCGTAATAGACAGCTCCATTCGCCCGCCGCCCGCCGGATAAAAACCCGGGCGCACGAGCGTTGCCTCCACGGCCGGACCGAAGCGGTTGAAGGCCGGCAGGAACGCACGCGCGAGGAAATCGAACGGCGGCGCGAGCGGATTGTGCGTCCCGCCTTCGAGGATCACGCGAGACGACCCGGACGCTAGCGCAAGCGCGGGCAGGACCGTTTGCAAAACGAGCGTTGTGCTCCCGGCCGTGCCCACCGCGAAACGATATTCACCCGCGCGCACCGCCCCCGGGTGGAAGACGAGCTCGCCCGCGCCGATTTCCGCGCCGTCGCACGCCGCGTCGGAGATTTCGGTCGCGGCACGCACGGCCGTCAGGTGCTGCCGTAACAGCCCCGGCTTCGCGCGCCGCGACCGGATGTTGACGATCCGGAACGGCCGCCCCGTCACCATCGACAACGCCAGCGACGTGCGCAAAATCTGCCCGCCGCCCTCGCCCGCCGCGCCGTCGATCTGGACGAGCGGCGACGATTTCGCCGCGCGCGTTTTCACGCCGCGCCTCCCAGGCTGCCGTCCGCATCCTTGATCACGAAACGGGCCCGCAGACGCGCGACCTCGGACGCCAGCCCGGCGGACTTCACGCTGCGCAGGACCTCGTCGAAATCCTTGTACGCGGCGGGTGCCTCATCCTTGGGGTAGGCGCGGCAATTCGTCAGAATGTCCAGGTCGGTGAACTGCTGGTCCACCGTCTTCTGATCAAACTCGCGGATCGCGGCCTTCCGGCCCTTCGCGCGGCCCGCGCCGTGGTTGACCGAATAACAACTCAACGCCGCGCCCGGTTCGGCGACCATCACGCTGGAACCCGCCGCCGGGTTACCCGGCAGCAGAATCGGATGGCCGGTGTCCGCAAACGGCGTCCCTGCCAGCGAATGGTGCCCGGCGGGAAACGCGCGCGTCGCGCCTTTGCGATGCACCCAGGTCGGACGGTCGTTGACGATCTCGCGCCGGGCGATGTTGTGGCTGATGAAATACACGAGGTGGCCGGTCGCACCGGGAATCACTTCCTGGAAGGCTTCCAGCACCAGGGCATTAATCAAGAGATGATTGACCGTGGCGAAGTTCGCTCCGAGGGCCATGTCGTCCAGATAGGCGTCGGCTTCGGGCGTGCCGAGCGGCGCGTAAACCAATTCCTTGTCCTGACCCGGAAGCGGGAGACCCCAACGCGCGAAGAACCCCTGCAACGCGTGGAACTGGCCCATCGCCAGATTGTGCCCGAAGCCACGCGACCCGCAGTGCGAGAGAAACGCCAGCCCGCCGTCGCGCAGGCCGAAGCTCTCCGCGACGCGGCGCAGGCGTTCGTCCGTGGATAACTCCACGGCCTCGCACTCGCCGAAATGGTTGCCGCCGCCGTACGAACCGAGTTGCGTCATTATCTCGGCGAACTTCGGGAACGACCCGCCGGCCACGAGCCGGTCGAGTCGCTCGCGCAAAGCGTCCATCGTGTTGTCGTGGCCGATATGGGACGAGTCCTCGCAGTTCGCGGCCCACGCGGGTGGGATGCCGAGGGCCTCGCAGACTTCGGCGGACGCGCCTTCGGTCGCCACGCGACGGCCGAGTTCGGGCGACACGCGGCGGGATTTGCGCGCGGAACGCTGACCGCGGCCGGCCCCGGTGGGGGTGCGTTCGCAGATCGCTTCGATGAGCGCGCGGCGCAAGGTGCGTTCCGCGACGGCGTCGGCGGGCAGGTCGATGGCCAGCAAGCTCATAGAGCACTTGATATCCACGCCGACCGGGCCGGGATAGATGTGCGTCGGCGACACCATCACGCAGCCGACCGGCGCGCCGTAGCCGGCGTGCGCGTCGGGATTGAGGACGAGATCGGTCACGCCGGGCGC
>CALMVM010000579.1:2303-11374 GCA_937873255.1 uncultured Verrucomicrobiota bacterium
CCCTGCGACCCGCGCGCGGGTAGGTAGCCCGTAGCGTCGCCGGTGGAGGTGATAAGTGGAGCGGTGGATTCGGATGTCATAAAGATTGCGGTTTGAGCGGGAAAAGTTTTGCGACGACAAAAGTGAAGTGACGTTTTACGCGCTCTACCATTGAGCTACGGTTCCATTGAAAGTGGAACCGGCGGGAGTCGAACCCGCAACCCGTCCGTGTGTAGGGATGTAGTCACATCGGCATTCGCCGCAAAATCGGAAAAGCGGAGAATCTGAAAGGAAGTCGGTTCGTGACGACGAGGTGTTGGCGAAACGTTTTTCGATGCTCTACCACTGAGCTATCCAACCTTGCGGTTGGACCGGGACTCGAACCCGGGACCAGCGATTTAGATGTAGTTCCACGCGGCATTCGTCACGAAAGCCGACCAAGTTTGCGAGCGTGCCGACAACCGACGGCAGGACGTTTTACTGAGCTATCCCGCTTTTGAGGCGGGACCGGGAGATGAACCCGGGACCTTCCGCGCAAATTTTCGCTCACGCGGACGCTCTACCATGTAGTCCGTACCTGCATTCGGCACGCTCAAATTTGTTTTGATGAATCAAGGGTGGATCGCCGACAAGTTTCTGGTGAGACGCCTCATTGGGTAAAATGTAGTCCCACCGGCGTTCGGCGAAATTGTTTATAACTCGATCTGTTCGATCTGCTCGACCCAGTGACCCGGTCGCAGGTTGCCCTGCGCGAAGGCCGACACGATCTCGAACACCGCGTCGGAGAAACCTCCGACGTTGAGGATGTCGGCGCGTTCGGCGGCTTGCGTCGTCGCGCCGGGCTGGATGTCCAGGCACACCAGCCGGGCACGCGGGTTGCGGGCGCGGAACGCGGACCACTCGGCCATCGTCGCCGTGGAACGGCCTCCACCGTTGGCATCGACCCAGGACATGTTGTCGGACACCATGATCACCAAGTCACCCGAGGCGCGCGTCTTGTTGAGATGCGCCAGCGGGGCCGAGCAGTTCGTCCCGCCGCTGGGCAGCGAGGCGAGCTTCTGCGCGTTGGTCATCACGCTATCGCGGGCGTTAAGCTGGCAAGGCACGACGTGGTCGCTGAACGCGATGATCTCTGCCGTTGGATTGCGGCGCAAAACACTCGCCGCCACTAGGGCCGCCGCATCGATGCAGCGCGTCTTGGTCGTGGACCCGGCGCGGTGGCCGGTCACGGGCGACTGCATCGACCCGGACACGTCCGGGCAAACGTACACTTGGCCGTCAATGGCCGGGACGTTTTCCGTGGCGATCTCCATCGCGTCCTGAAGCGCGTCCCGCACGGCGGCGGGTACCGCCTTGTCGGCGGCGTGGAACGCGGTCAGGAGTTGGTAGGGAAAGCACCGGGCGCGGCGGATCTTCTGCGGGTCGCGCAGGCGGTAGGCGATGCGGCGGGTGAGGTCCTTGTCGTCGAACACACCGTGGCGCGCGAACGTGTTCAAATTCATGCGCGTCGTCTGCCACGAGGCGTTTTCGGCAACGGCCTGCCACGCGGCGCGGTCGAGGTCGAGCGCGGTGAGCATCTGGAACGGTACGTCGGGCACCGCCTTGATGTGGCCGCTCTTGAACGCCTCGAACTGACGCACCAGCGGCGGCAACAGCGCGGCGTCGTGTGCGCGGCCGATCAGCCAGCCGTACAAGGCTCCGCGCCGGGCGTCGGCTGGGCGCGGATGCACCATCTTGACCACGTCCGCCAGCGAGGGCGACTGACCGACCGAGGCGCGGAAAACGGTTTCCTCGTCGCGGTGTTCCAACCAGCGTCGCACGAGGCGGCGCGGGGCGCTTCCGAGCGACTTGCGGCCCGTGACACCGCTGCGGATGATCTGCACGAAGTTGCGCAGGGTACGGCCATCGTCGATGACGCGGTCGAACACGCGTTCCAGCGTCGGCACGTCGAGCGTGGCCAACGCGGCGCAGAGCAGCGCGGGCGTGTCCTTCATGTACCCACGCGTGCGGCAGTAGACGGCCGTCTTGGCGACGAACGCCGGGTCTACCTGACCAGCCAGCGTGAGGATGCGGTCGAGCTGTGCCTCGGCGGTGGCGTAAAAAGTCGAGTTCAAGCAACCCGTGACGGCATACTGCGCGAGGGCATGACGAGGCGACAGCGCGAACGCCGGGCCGCCCGCCGGGTTGAGGGTGTCGGCTTTCGGCAGGATGCCTCCAGCGAAAGTCTGGAAGAGAGAGTTGTTAGCCATGGTAGTGGGCGTTTCGTTTTGCGGTGAGCGCATCGTCGGGGCTTTTGGAGCCGATCCCGGCGAGCTTTGAACCTGCCTAATGCTCGTGTCATGCCAACCCTTTGTAATTTTCAGTATTTCGCCTCGCAAACATCTATCTTCCAATTGATTAAAAATTTATCGGTTTGCTCCTCAAGTAGAGGCAAAGTAGTTTTAGGATGCAATTTTTTATACAATCCGCTATGAATCTATTTTTTCTGCTATGCATAAAAAAGAGGTAGTCGTCCTCGGCTTGCTCGGCACTCAACTCGACCAAGGCAAAGGCGCGACCCGCTGGGAAAGCTGGCGGCCCACCGTGTCGATCTGCCAACACGAGGAACTGCTCGTCAGCCGACTCGAACTCCTGCACGACCGCCATCACACGAACCTCGCGGAGACGGTGGCGGCGGACATCGGCAGTGTTTCACCGGAGACCGACGTGCGCCGACACTACATCGAGTTCGGCGATCCGTGGGACTTTGAGGAAGTCTACGGCGCGCTGGCGGACTTCGCGCGCGGTTACGTGTTCGACCTGGAAAAAGAGGAATACCTCATCCACATCACCACGGGCACGCACGTGGCCCAGATTTGTCTCTATTTGCTGACGGAGTCGCGGCACCTGCCCGCGCGGCTCATCCAGACCTCCCCGCCCGGCGGACGGCCGAACCGACCCGTCAAAGAGGCAGGCCGCTATTCGGTGATCGACCTCGACCTGTCGCGCTACGACCGCATCGCGGCGCGCTTCGCCGAGGAACAGCGCGAGGCGCGCACGTTCCTGAAGAACGGCATCGCCACGCGCAACGCCGCGTTCAACCGCATGATCGAGGAGATCGAACAGGTCGCCATCGCCTCGCGCGAGCCGATGCTGTTCATGGGACCGACCGGCGCGGGCAAATCGTCGCTGGCGCGCAAGGTGTTCGAGTTGAAGCGCGGGCGGCACCAGCTCGCCGGGCAATTCGTGGAGGTCAACTGCGCGACTCTGCGCGGCGACACGGCGGCGAGCACGCTGTTCGGGCACGTGCGCGGGGCGTTCACCGGTGCGCAACGCGACCGGCCCGGGCTGCTGCGCTCCGCCGACGGCGGGCTGTTGTTCCTCGACGAGATCGGCGAACTCGGCGCCGACGAGCAGGCCATGCTGCTGCGCGCCTTGGAGGAAAAACGCTTCCTGCCGGTCGGAGCCGACCAGGAAGCGGCCAGCGACTTCCAGTTGATCGCAGGGACCAATTGCGACCTGTCCGGCGCGGTGGCGAAAGGCGAGTTCCGCGAGGATCTCCTGGCGCGCATCAACCTGTGGACGTTTGCGCTGCCCGGTCTGGCGCAACGCCGCGAGGACATCGCGCCCAATCTGGACCACGAGTTGGAATCGGCCGCGCGGAGGTTGGGCCGGCGCGTCGGCATGGCGAAGGACGTGCGGGCGAGGTTCCTCGATTTCGCGCGCTCGGACGAGGCGAAATGGAGCGCGAATTTCCGCGACCTGAACGCCGCCGTCACGCGCATGACCACGCTCGCGCCGGGCGGCCGCATCACGCGGGAGGTGTTGGAAGGCGAACTGGTCAGGTTGCGAAGCGGTTGGACAAAGGCGGAGGCGGGCGGTGGTGCCAACGTCGGTGATGATGCGCTCCTCCTCGAAACGTTGGGCGAAAAGAACGCCGCCGCCTCGATCTTTTCGACCGCGTGCAATTGGCGTGCGTGGTCCGGGTCTGCCGGGACAGCCGGACCTTGAGCGAAGCGGGCCGCAGGCTTTTCGCGGCGACACGCGGTCGGCGCCAGGTCGCCAACGACGCCGACCGTCTGAGAAAATATCTGGCGCGCTTCGGCCTGACCTGGCCCTGAGGCGAGACCGGCGGCGTGACTCCCGCACAAGCTTGGGAGTGCGGTCCGGCGACAGTTTGACGAGCTTTGATCTTGCTCCGCATTGCCGGGACCATAATTTCGCCTGATTCCCATGACCCCGACCAAACTTCGCGTGGCCCTGATCGGCGCGGGCGGCATCTCCGCCGCGCATATCAAAGGCGCGCTCGCCCATCCCGACAAACTCGAATGCGTCGCGCTCTGCGACGTATCGCAGGACAACTTGTAAAAGCGCAAGGAACAACTCGGCGGTGCACCGGCGCTGTTCTCCGACTGGAAAAAACTCTTCGCGGAGTTCGCGAGAGTTTCGACGCGGTGGACATCTGTCTGCCGCATCACCTGCACACCGCCGCCATCCTCGACGCCGTCGCCGCCCACAAGCACATCCTTTGCGAGAAGCCGCTGTGCATCGATCTGGCCGAGGCGGACGGCATCGTGGACGCCGTGCGCGCGGCCGGCATCACGTTCATGCCCGGGCACAACCAGTTTTTCTTGCCCATCGTGCGCGAGGCGCGCACGCCGGCATGATTGGTCCCGTGCGCTGGCTGCGTTCCATCGACGTGTTCAAGAACACCTGGCTCGGGGCCGACGCTTGGCGTTTCAAATGGAGGGAGAGGACAGCGCCAGCGTGCAGGTGCGTTTTGCCAACGGCGCGGTCGGCGAGATCATGAGCAGTTGGGCGTACGCGGCCCCTTACGGCGCGCACCAGATCCACGTCATCGGCGACGGGGGGCAGATTTTCGGCTCGGGCGACAACCTGTATTATCTGCCCGATGGCTTCAAGGAACCGGCGCACCGCGTGTTGCCCGGCGGGGTGCACACGTTCGCCGCGCAGGCGGAATACTTCGCGTGCTGCGTGCTCGCGGGCGAACGGACGCTGCACTCCGTCGAGGAAAGCCGCACGGTGCTCCAGATCATTCTCGGTGCGTCGGCCGACGCCGAAGGTTGGGAACAGTACGCCCCGAAGAAACTCGGCTGATTTTACGAATCATGATCACGCTGGCCATCGCGGGCGCGGCCCATATCCACACGTCCAATTTCGTCAAACGCCTCCAGGAGCGCGGCAGCGCCGTGCGGATCAAGAGCGTGTGGGACCATGACGCGGCGCGCGCGCAAAAAAATGCCGGGGCGCTCGGCGCGGACGTTTGCGGGGACGCACGCGCGATCTTCGACGATGCCGAGATCGACGGGGTCATCGTTTGCTCGGAAACCAATCGGCACGAGGAATTGGTCACGGCCGCTGCCGACGCGGGCAAGGGTCTGTTCGTCGAGAAGCCACTCGGGATGGGCGCGGCGGATTCGTTCCGCATGGCGGCGGTCATCGAGCAGGCGGGCGTGATCTTCCAGACGGGATATTTCATGCGTTCCTCACCGGCCCACCGTTTCTTGAAAGAGCAGGTGGAAGCGGGGGTGTTCGGCACGATCACGCGGGTACGCGGCTCGAATTGCCACTCCGGCGCATTGGGCGGATGGTTCGACACCGAGTGGCGTTGGATGGCCGACCCGGCCGTGGCCGGATGCGGGGCGTTCGGCGACCTGGGCACGCACTCGCTGGACATCCTGATGTGGCTGGCCGGCGATGTGGAGAGCGTGACCGCCACCGTGGGCGCGCTGGTGGCGCGTTATCCGGGCTGCGACGAATTCGGCGAGGGGATGCTACGGTTCAAAAACGGGATCGTGGGCACGCTGGCGGCGGGCTGGGTGGACGTGGCGAACCCGGTTTCGCTGTTGGTCGCGGGCACGGAAGGCCACGCGTACCAACCAGTGATTTCCAAGCACGTCGCCGGGAAACTGCACCACGACGGAGCGCGCGTTTCGTGGATGAGCCCGGGATGTTCAGCCAGCAGTGAGGCAGGTTCGGTCCGAGCAAGACGAGGTCACCGGGCTCGAAGGGCGCGGTGTGATCGCCCACGTAACGCCGCCCACGGCTTTCCACGATCGGGGTCAGTTTGTATTCCGGATGAAAGTGCCAAGGGGCTCTGAACGTTGGCGAATCGAAAGCGTGGCTTTCGAGGGGTGCCCGTCTTTCCGAAGCGGATCGCGTCCGGGTAGGCGTGGGCTTCGACCGTCGCGCGGCGCGGGCCGGATCGCAAAATTGCTGGCGCTGCGGCTTATTGCAGCGATGATCTTCGTTCTCTGCCGTCGCAAGATCGACTTTCCATCCCGCGTCGTGAAAAACTTCCTGTCCATTACCGGCGCGGTTCTGATCATCACCGGCGTGATCTGGTTTCTGCAAGGCATCAACGTTTTGCCCGGCAGTTTCATGACCGGGCAAACCAGATGGGCGGTCATCGGAGCAATTTGCTTTTTCTCGGGTCTTGGCGTGCTGGCTGCTTCGAGGGGGATCTGAAAGGAACGCGAATCGAAGTTCAGTCTCCTCCCCCTTAAGATGACCTCACATCTGCACACGGAGAAGCCGGCCGGAGCGGCATGGAAAATGTCTTGATTCTCAGTCGGATCATCCTTCAAAAAAATTCCCATGAAGCGTTGTCTTGTCACAGGTTCCTCCGGGTTGATTGGCTCGGAAGTAGCGGTCTATTTTCATCAGGCGGGGTTGGAAATTCATGGCGTGGACAACAACCAGCGCGCCGTGTTTTTCGGCCCGCAGGGCGACACGCGCTGGAATCAGGAACGCCTCGGCCGCCAGATCAAAGGATTCGTCCACCACGAACTCGACATCCGCGACCGTGCCAGCGTGCTGGCGTTGGTCAAGGGAATCAAACCTGACGTGATCGTCCACACCGCCGCGCAGCCCAGCCACGACCGGGCTGCCGCCATCCCCTTCGATGATTTCGACACCAACGCCGTCGGCACGTTGAACTTGCTCGAAGCCGCGCGCCAAGCGTGCCCCGAGTCGCCGTTCATCCACATGAGCACCAACAAGGTCTACGGCGACGCGCCCAACCGCATCGCGCTCCAGGAATTGCCCACGCGCTGGGACTACGCCGACCCGGCGTTCGCGCACGGCATCGCCGAGACGTTTTCCATCGACCAGAGCAAGCACTCGCTTTTCGGCGCGAGCAAGGTGGCCGCCGACGTGATGGTGCAGGAATACGGCCGTTATTTCGGGCTGCCGACGTGTTGTTTGCGCGGCGGCTGCCTGACCGGACCCAACCACTCGGGCGTCGAGCTGCACGGTTTTCTCTCGTATCTGGTCAAGTGCAACCTGGAAGGAAGAGAGTACCGCGTGTTCGGCTACAAGGGCAAGCAGGTGCGCGACAACATCCACTCGCTGGACGTGGCGCGCTTCATGCACGCGTTCCACGAGAACCCGCGAGTGGGTGAGGTCTACAACCTTGGAGGCGGCAAGGAAAACTCGTGCTCGATCCTGGAGGCTTTCCAGATCGCCGAAAAATTCACCGGCCGCGCGCAGAAATACAGCTACGTGGAAGAGAACCGCATCGGCGACCACATCTGCTACTATTCGGACCTGCGCAAGATGCGCGCACACTATCCCGGATGGGACCTGACCCGGAGCCTCGAACAGACCATCGGCGAGATCGTCGCGGCCGTGCAGGCACGCCAAGGTTGAGCGGAAAGAAGACCTGCCCTCCGGTGGGTCAAACGTTCCGATCCACGGACTCCGGGTTGCGCCGCCCGCCCGGTCTGCACGTTCCCGGCGGTCCCCGTGCCTCGGGTCAGGCGGATTTTATATCCAGCCGAAACCCGGGACGCTCCGCCAGCCATTACTCTTTCAACGGCAACCATTTCCGGCCGTCTCTGGCGAGCAAGTCGTCCGCGCCTTTCGGCCCTTCGCTGCCGGCGGCGTAGAACTCCGGTTCGCCTTCCTTCCACGCGTCGATCGCCGGCTGCACCACCGTCCAGCTCGCCTCGATGTTGTCGGCGCGCTGGAACAACGTGGCGTCGCCCGTCATGCAATCGTAGAGCAGCGTCTCGTACCCGACGTTGGGTTTCTCCTCGAAGAAATCCTTGTACCGGAACGTCGCGTCCACCTTGCCGAGCTTCATCACGGGGCCCGGCACCTTCGCGCTGAACTGCGTGTCGATGCTCTGCTCGGGATCGACCGTGATCCGCATGATGTTAGGCGTGAGTTCGTCCACGGGGGTGTCCTTGAAAATCTGGTACGGCGCGGGCTTGAAATGGATGGCGATTTCCGTCCGCCGCCCGGACAGCCGCTTGCCCGTGCGCAGGTAAAAGGGCACGCCGGCCCAGCGCCAGTTCTCAATGTGCAGCTTCAGGGCGACATAGGTCTCCGTGCGGCTGTCGGGCGCGACGTTGGCCTCCTCGCGGTAGCCTTTCACCGCTTGGCCGAATTCCTCGCCGGCCGTGTACTGGCCACGCACCATGTCTTCGATGTGCACGGGCTGGGTTGCCTCGACGAGCTTGGCTTTCTCGGTGCGCACGTCCTCCGCCGCGAACGAGTTCGGCGGCTCCATGCCCGTCATGCACAGGAGCTGGAAAAGATGGTTCGGCACCATGTCGCGCAGGCAGCCCGTCGGTTCGTAAAACGAGCCGCGCATCTCCACGCCGATGATTTCCGCCGCCGTGATCTGCACATGGTCGATGTACTCACGCCGCCACGTCGGCTCGAACATCCCGTTGGCGAAGCGCACCGCCATGATGCTCTGGATCACCTCTTTGCCCAGGAAATGATCGACGCGGTAGAATTGCCCCTCGCCGCCCTGTTTGAGGATGCGCGCATTGAGGTCTTTGGCGCTGGCGAGGGCGCTGCCGAAAGGCTTTTCGATGATGACGCGCCGGAATTTGTCCGGGCCGTCCTCGAGCAAGCCGCCCTGCCCCAGTTGGTCGATGATCGGCCCGAAGAACCTCGACGCCACCGCCAGATAAAACACCGCGCTGCGCCCGTCGCCGATCTTGTCGGCGAGGTCCTTGTACATTTCGGGCTGGCTGAAATCGGCTTTCACGTAAGTCATCTTGCTCGTGACCCAACCCCACTGTTTTTCGTCGATGCTGGGCGCGTAGAACTCGGCGGTCTTGTCCTTGGTGAAGCTC
>CALMVM010000580.1:0-3733 GCA_937873255.1 uncultured Verrucomicrobiota bacterium
ACACAATCCGTAGTGGGTCGGAAAGACTGATTCTGCTTGTCCTTGTGTAGAAAATGTAGTAAATCTGGCGTCAACCACGATGCCAGCCGCAAGTTCCTCCTCCGCCGTCTACGACGAGAGCAAGATCAAGACGCTCTCTTCCCTCGAACACATCCGCGCCCGTACGGGCATGTATATCGGCCGCATCGGCGACGGCAGTCATTACGACGACGGCGTCTACGTGTTGTTGAAGGAGGTCATCGACAACGCCATCGACGAGTTCATCATGGGCCACGGCAACGAGGTGCTCTTGACCATCGACGGGCTCCACGTCGTCGTGCGCGACCACGGGCGCGGCATCCCGCTGGGCAAGATCGTCGAGTGCGTCTCGCGCATCAACACGGGCGCGAAGTACAATGACGACGTGTTCCAATTCAGCGTCGGCCTCAACGGCGTGGGCACGAAGGCGGTCAATGCGCTGTCGAGCGAGTTCACGGTGGCGAGCTTCCGCGAGGGGCAGTTCGCGCGGGCGAATTTCAAGCAGGGCGTGCTCCAGCAGCATAAGAAGGGCGCGGACAAATCGGGGGAGAGAAACGGCACGCTCGTCGAGTTCTCGCCGGACCCGGCGATCTTCAAGAAATCAGAGTTCAAAGAGGAACACGTCACCCGCCGGCTGCGGATGTACACGTACCTCAACGCAGGCCTGAAGATCCGCTACAACGGCACGCTCTACCATTCCAAGAACGGGCTCCTGGACCTGCTCGACGAGGACACCGACAACCAGCAGGACGCGCTCTATCCGCCGCTGCATCACCGCGACCGCACGCTCGAACTCGCGATCACGCACACGCAGCGTTTCAGCGAGACGCATTACAGTTTCGTCAACGGCCAGTTCACGAGCGACGGCGGCACGCACCTGAGCGCCTTCCGCGAGGGTGTGCTCAAGGCGGTGAACGATTTCACCAAGAAGAAATACGAGGGCGACGACGTGCGCGAGGGGCTCGTCGGCGCGGTGGCGATCCGCCTGAAGGAACCCATCTTCGAGTCGCAGACCAAAAACAAGCTCGGCAACACGGAGATCCGGGGCGAGTTGGTCAAGAAGGTCCAGGATATCGTCAGTGACCTGCTCCATCGCAACCCCGAGGCGGCGGAGAAAATTGCGGCGAAGGTCGAAGACACCGCACGGCTGCGGCGCGAACTCGCGAGCGTCAAGAAACTCGCCCGCGAACGCAGCGCCGCGACAACCCTGCGCATCCCGCAGTTGAAGGATTGCAAACTCCACCTCAATCAGAAGAAGGGCAACGGCGGCGGCTCGATGGTGTTTCTGACCGAGGGCCAGTCGGCGGCCGGTTCGCTGGTGAGTTGCCGCGACGTGATGACACAGGCGATTTTTGTCCTCAAGGGCAAGCCGCTCAACGTCAACGACCTCAAGCGCGCGGCCCTTTATAAGAACGACGAACTCTACAACCTGATGCGTGCCCTCAACGTCGAGGAAAGCGTGGACGGCCTGCGTTACGAAAAGGTGATCCTCGCCACGGACGCCGACGTGGACGGCCTGCACATTCGCAATCTGCTCATCACGTTTTTCCTGCGCTTCTTCCCGGAGTTGGTCACGCGCGGGCACGTCCACATTTTGGAGACGCCGCTGTTTCGCGTGCGCAACAAAAAGAAGACCGTCTACTGCTACGACGAGGCCGAGCGGGTCGCGGCGATCCGGTCGATCCCCAACCCGGAGATCACGCGGTTCAAGGGCTTGGGCGAGATCAACCCGACGGAGTTCAAGGGCTTCGTCGGACGCGACATGCGCCTGAGTCCCGTGGAGGTGGAAAATCTGCCGGCGACGCCGCACATCCTGGATTTCTACATGGGTAAGAACACGCCCGAGCGCCGCAACTACATCATGGACAAACTGGTGGTCGAGGCGGAGGAAGCGCTGCTGGCGGAGGCGGTCTGACCAACGGCACCGCGCGGCGGCGGGACGAATGGTTGCCAGCGGCGGGTGGTTTTTGATACACTGTTTGCCGTGAAACCCATTGTCTGTGCCGTTCTACTGCTCGGGCTGGCCACGACGGTCCGTGCCGACGACATCCTGGCCGGAGGCACCTATTATTACAGGGCGCATCTGGAAAACATCACCGCCGAAACGGTGACGGTCGTCCACAGCAGCGGGCGCAACGTGGTGATGTGGAGCAGCCTGTCCACGGAAGCCCAGCGCAAATACGCCAAGGCGCACGAGGACGCGATCCGGCAGCAGGCCGTTGACGCGCAGGCGAAGGAGGAGGCCGCGAAGATGCAGGCCATCGGCGCGCCGATGCTGGGCGGCCGCATTATTTCGATCATTCCCAACGAGGGCATTCTCCTGTTGCCGCCGAATTCCCGGCAGGCGGCGCTGTTGCGGGGCTTTGATCCGAAAGACCTGGCCGACGGAGACTCGATCTCGCCGATGATGGTCGTCGCCGATGGGACGTACAGTTACGAAACGCCGAAGGGTACGCGCGCGACCGTGCACGCGTACAAGGTCGCGCCGAAGACGATGAATTGACGAGGCGACTTCCGTGTCAGTCAGGGCGGGATTCCTTCCCGCCGCGCGAGCGTCGTCGTCAACAGGGTAGGGACGGCTCTCCGAGCCGTTCGTTGATTCTCCGGCGAGATGCATCGCGTGGACAGAAGATTATCCAAGCCAATCAACGGACGGCTCGGAGAGCCGTCTCTACCCTGTTGACGACCGGTAGCTGCGCCACCTGTCCGGAGACGGAACTTGAACCCTTTCCCGGTTCACGGTATGTCTCGTGCTGACATTTCGTCCCGGCGATGAGCACCAAAGCCCTTTCCCCCACCACTGCGGAGAACGGCGTGTGGCGTCACATCCAGGGGGAATGGCGGCAGTTGTTCGGCAGCTTTTCGCGCGAGGGGATCAGCATCGAGTACCACCATTTCCGTTCCGAGAAGGAACTGGACTGGAGCCGTTCCTTCCACGCCGACGGCCTCGAAATCTGCTTGAATCTCCAGGGTTCAGCCACCCTCCGCGCGGCCGACGGCGGACGCGAAACGCGCATCGGCGTGCGCAGCGTCGCGTACTACGCGCCGGCCCCGAACGAGAAATTCGTAGCCACGCGCACGCCGGGCGAACACCATCATTTCGTGACGGTGGAGCTTTCGCGCGAATATCTCGCGCGCCGGGTCGGCGACACCGCCGACGCGATGGAACCCCCCGTGCGCGCGTTCCTCCAAAAGCAGGCTGGCGCGGGAGCATTCGTCGTCGGCCTGCCGATGAATCTGGCGTTGCAAACCATCGCCCGCGCGCTGGCGGGACCGCCGGTCAACCCCCGTTCGCCCGCTGGCCGTCTGTGGTACGAATCCAAGGTGCTCGAACTGCTGGCGCTCTTGTTGTTCCAGTCGACCGCGCCCGACGCGGAGACGAAAAAGGAAATGTTCTGCGACCGCCAGAAGCGGCTCTCGCGCGAACGGGTCGAGCAGGCGTGCGCGATCCTGCGGCGCGACCTGGAGAACCCGCCTTCGCTGGAAATGCTCGCCTCGCAGGTGGGCTGTGGGACGTTCCATCTGAGCCGGATGTTTTCCCAACAGGTCGGCCAGACGGTGCCGCAGTATTTGCGACAGCTCCGGCTGGAAAAAGCCGCCCAACTCCTGCGTGAAGGCCGGCACAATGTCACCGAGGCGGCGACGGCGGTCGGCTACAGCAGCCTGAGCCATTTCTCGAAGGCGTTCTGGGAGACGTACGGGTGTTGTCCCGGAT
>CALMVM010000580.1:3743-4341 GCA_937873255.1 uncultured Verrucomicrobiota bacterium
CCGCCGGGGATGCCGAACGTCGTGCGCCGGACCGGCCCCATCGGCTCGAACCCGTCCGCCAACCCGCGCAACAGCGTGCAGCAACCCTCAAACGGGCCACCGCGCCGGATCATCGTGCCGAACAGCGCGGATAGCCCCGAGTGAGCGGGAAGGTGTGGTATTGTCGTGCGTTGAGGCGATATGTTTACAAGCCGTATTAGACGAAAGAAAATTCGCTTTGCTCGGCGAACTTTCTTTCGTCTAATACAAAGTTAGGCCAGCAACTCTTTCCGACGGGTGCTTTGAGGGTGAGCCTGTTCCCGTTCACTTCGTTGCCGGTGGCGCGCCGGTTCCGAGTTCGAGCCAGCACACGCCGCTTCCTGTTCGGGCCGTTCCGTAGGCACGTCCTTCCTTTCGGCGTGCCGGTTCCTTCGCTCGTCCATCCCCGGCGGCAGCGCCCGTCATTCCCCCGCCGGAGTCTATGTCCACCGTTCCGGCGGTCCAGAGGCCCTCTGTAGGCGGGCGGCCTAACCACGCGCTCCAGCGAACAGCCCTTGGACGTCGCTCGTGTTTTGGCTTGTCTTGCGTAGGGCTGTCGCTGAGCTTGGCGGCGTTAGGC
>CALMVM010000581.1:0-2057 GCA_937873255.1 uncultured Verrucomicrobiota bacterium
GCGTTGGTGTGGCTTCACGCCGCAGGCGTCTATCATTTCAGGCGGCTGCGCCGCAAGCGGGACCAACGCCGCTCGGAGAGCGCCGTCCACCCTCCAAAGAAAGCTGCACCCAGTTTGAGAAGCGGCGTACCCCAGTTACAACTGGTTGAGCTGCCCGCAGACCGCGCAGGTGAACGCTTGGTTCGCCAACGAATCGTCGCACACGGCGTACGAGATGCCGCCGCAACTCCAGCATTTGACGACTCGGGTGTTGGCGTAATGCCCCACGGCTTCGCCGTCCGCCGTTTGCGCGGGCGACGCGGTGGTGGTCGGCACGATCCGGCTCGCGGGCGAGGCGGCGGGGCGCTTGCCCTCAAAGACTTCGAGGTTGATGATGTTCGGCATAAATCTGGTTCGGAAAAAAGGTGGCTGCGACCGCGTTACAAGGTGTTAGCGACGCTGCAATGCGAGCAGTTGTATTCGCGGGTCAGGTCGGGATCGTACTCGATGTAGGAGAGCGCCCCGCAGTTCTGGCAGCGCATGATGCGCACGGCTTGGTGATGACCGCCCGCCTCGTTGCCAGTCCGCACTGGCGTCGGCGTGGAAGACAGGGCGTTGGTCCGCTTGTTCATGGCGGCGAGCTTGCCTTCGAGGATTTCGAGCTGGGTGGTGGCTGGCATGGCGGAAGGTGGTTTGAGAGGGGAACGTGCCAGCCCCGGCAGAATTGCAGAATCCCTGACGGCGTTCAATCGCGCGGCCGTTTCTGAACCGTTCCGCGAAAACGGCGCATGGCGGAAAGCACGAAACAGGCGGTGGAAATCGCTTTCCGCCGCCTGTTGTAGCGAGTCCTATTCAGACCCGCGAGGGTGGTGCCGACCGCGTACGCTTAGAAAATGTTGCGCGCACCGCAGTAGCAGCAGTCGTAGGTGTGGTAGTGGCGCGTGTCGTACTCCACCCAGGAGACGCCGCCGCAGCGGTAGCAGCGCATGTAGCGGGTCGTCCAGTGGTGGCCGCTGACCTCGGCGCTCTCGGCCGGCTTGGTCGGCGTGGACTTCTTGCTTTCGCCGCTGGTGGAGTCGGTGGCTTCTTTGCCCACGAGGACTTCAATGTTGGTTACATCAGGCATGGTATTTGGTTTGGTTGGTTTTGGTTGGTTCTACGGAAAACGGAGACCCGTCCCGGCGGATGTTGCCGCCAACGTAGTATTTACAAAGGAAACGCGGGTTCGGCCCGGGTTTGCAAAAATTTCTCGGGCCCGCGCGGCAAGGAAATCGACGCCGGGCGGTTTTCAGGCGGTTTCCGCCACCTTCGCCTCGATGACCTCGGCCGGCACCGCTGTCGGCGAGCCCGGCGTGGCCTTGATGAGGTCCATCACCCCGGCCAGATCGCGGATCACCTGCGTCTGCTCGTCGAAAAGCTCGCGGAAGACCCCCGGCTGGTTGAGCAATTCCATGCCCCCGCCCTGTTGCACGATCTTGCCCTTGTCGAGCACGATGAAGTGGTCGCAGAAGCGCAGTTGCCAGAGAATGTCGTGGTCCACGACGAGCGTGGTCTTGCCCGCGCAGTTGCGGCGCATCGGCTCGATGAACTCGAATTTCACCGTCGGATCGATGCCGGTCGTCGGTTCGTCCAGGAACAGATAGCGCGGGTTGCGCAGCAGGCAGCGCGTGAGGGCGAACAGTTTCTTGAACCCGCCTGAGAGCGGCCCGCCGGCCTGGAACGGCGCGTCGAGGGGGGTGGGCCCGAAGGTGGACACCAGTTTATCCCACAGCGGGGTCATCTCGCACAGGCGACGGATTTCGTCGTCGGTCGCCGCCGGGTTGGCGACGAGGAAGTTTTCCCGCACGCTGTCGATGAAGAACGCCGGGAACTGCGCCATGAGCACGATCTCGCGGCGGAGTTCGGCCACGGGCAGCGCGGTGTGTGCGTGCTTGTCGAGGGTGATCTCGCCGCCTTGCGGATCGTAGAAGCGCAGCGCGAGACGGAAAAACGTCGTCTTGCCCTGGCCGGCGTGGGCGATGAAGCCCGTCACCTTGCCGGGGGGCAGATCGAAGCTGACGTGATCGAGCACGTTGGCC
>CALMVM010000581.1:2067-3466 GCA_937873255.1 uncultured Verrucomicrobiota bacterium
GAACACGAGGTCGCGCGCTCCCAATGCCGGCAGTTCCGTGCTTTCGGGAATGGTCGCGTCGCCCGCCGGCAAATGCTCTTCGCCGGTCGTCGGCTTGCTGGAAAGGATCGAGTCGATCAACTGGATCGACGGCCAGCGCAGGCTCGCGGTGATCGTGAACCCGCCCAGCGATTGCACCGCCGTCATGAACTGCGGGGTCAGCAGCGCCACCGCCACGAACGTCCCCGGCCCCATCCCGCCGCCGTGGATGGCGAAATACACCGCCGCCCCGAGCAGGGTGAAGAGCACCACGTCGCCCGGCAGGCGGTTGAGGAGGTTCAATTTTTCCAGCGTGACCGAGCCGGCGACCCGCGCGGCGAGGTTGTTTTGCAGGAGCACGTCGTGCTTCTTGTCGAAGAGTTGCTCGGCGCGCATCGCCTGGATTTCCTCCGGCGCGCTGACCGCGCCGTTGATGAGGGTGGAAAGCGTCAGCGCCTGCTGCTGCTGGAGGCCCATGGCACGCTGCAACCGCTGGCCCATCCGCGCGATCAGCCAGGGCGAAAGGAGCGCCATCACCGCCACGAGGCCGAAGATCATCGCCACCTGGTGCCCGCCCTGCGCCTGGGAGGATTGCGCGAGTTGCCCGTACAGCGCCCAGCCGACCGAGAGGATGCCGAGGATTTGCAGGATTGGATCGATCAGGAGCTGGCGCAGGCCCATCTCGGCCTCGATGCAGAACTGGTTGACGATCATCGTCAACTGGCCCGTGTCGTGTTCGTGGAAGAAGCGCGGGGACTGGCGCAGGATGTTCAGGAAAACGCTCCGGCGCAGAGAATTGCTCACGGAAACATCGAGCGAGGTGGTCAGATAGCGCAGGCCGAAGCTCAGCGCGATGAGCACGAGCGTCATGCCCACCCAAAAGGCGTAAGTGCCGGTGAGTTGCTCGGGTTTTGTGCCCGGCCCGCCGAGCCGGGTCAATTCACTGAAGCGCAACGAGATCAACGGCGGCAGGACGGCGGTGGTCAACAGGGAGCCGACGATGTAGCCGACGAGCATCCATGGACGGCGGCCGAAGAGTTCCCACCCCCGGCGCACGATGACGCCGAAGTTGAGCGGGGGAGCGTCGGGTCCGCCGGGACCGCCCGCGCCGCCGCCGGGCGCGCCGCCGCTCATCATCGGCATCTTGCCGCCGGGAGGGCCGCCGCCGGGTTTGCCGCCGGGCGGCTTGGCTCCGGCGGGCGGCGCGGTGAAACCGGACGGGGCGGACGACGGGGCGGCGTTGGGTGGCATCGGGTTGGTTGGTTGAGCCGGGCAAGCCAGCGGTTTTACAGTGGGTCTCGCCTTTGTGTCATGCTTCCGCAGCCCCGGCAGGGGCGTAAGAATTTAGCCCACGGCGTGAGCCGTGGGAGAGAGCGTGGAA
>CALMVM010000582.1 GCA_937873255.1 uncultured Verrucomicrobiota bacterium
ATTCCGGCGCGGGCGGCGGGGCCAGCGGCGATTGGTAACAAGCACCGATGAAAGTCAAGGAATTCGTCCAAACCCTGGATCGCCCGAAGATCATGGCGGCCATCGCGGCAGCCGAGGCTCGTACGAGCGGTGAAATTCGCGTGTTCGTCACCCACCAGACGGTGGACGACGCGCTCGTGGCCGCGCGCGAGCGGTTCGGCAAGCTCGGGATGGAAAAAACCGCCGCGCGCAATGGCGTGTTGGTGTTCCTCGCGCCGGAGTCGCGGCGGTTCGCGGTCGTGGGCGACCAAGGGATTCACGAACGCTGTGGCGGAGACGATTTCTGGCAAGGCATCGTCGCCGGCACGATGCGTCCGCTGTTGAAGGAAGGCCGATTCACGGACGCCATCATCGCGGCGGTGGGCGAGGTCGGGCGCGTGCTAGCGGAGCATTTCCCGGCGGATGCGAACCAGCCGAACCCCAACGAACTGCCCGACGACGTGGAAGAGGAATGACGAATGACGAATGACGAATGACGAAGGGCAGACAGATGGATTGCCAACCGTCAGCCTGTCATTCATCATCCGCTGTTTCCGGCTTCGTCATTCGTCATTCGTCATTCGTCATTCGTCATTTTCCATGCACCTGACCCCGCGCGAACACGAAAAACTCCTGGTCGTCGTCGCGGCCGACCTGGCGCGGCGGCGGCAGGAGCGCGGGTTGAAGCTCAATTACCCCGAGGCCGTGGCGATCATCACCTACGAGATCACCGAGGGCGCGCGCGACGGCCGCACCGTGGCCGAACTCATGGGCCACGGCACCACGCTGCTCACCCGCGCCGAGGTCATGGAAGGCGTCGCTGAGATGATCCACGAGGTCCAGGTCGAGGCCACCTTCCCCGACGGCACCAAGCTCGTGACCGTTCACCATCCCATCCGTTAAACGCCGGAAGCCCCCCGCCCCATGATCAAGGAAATCGCCTTCACCGCCTACCGCGTCACCGACATGACCAAAGCCCGCGCGTTCTACGAAGGAACCCTGGGCCTGTCGCCCGGCAACGTCTACGGCGACAAATGGGTCGAGTACGGCATCGGCGGCGGCTTTTTTGCCATCCAGACCGTCACCGAGGAAGAGCCCTCCGGCCAGCGCGGATTGGGCGCCTTCGAGGTGGACGATCTCGACCGCACCGTCGCCGACCTGCGCGCCGCCGGGGTCGCGTTCATGACGGACACGATTGTCGAATCCCCCATCTGCCACATGGCCCTCGTCAAGGACCCGGACGACAACCCCGTGTGCCTGCACAAATCCAAACACCCCGCCGCTCCCCGATGATCCCGGGCGAGATCCTCGTCGCACCCGACGCCGCGCCGCTGCCGGCCAACGTCGGCCTGGAAACCCGCACGCTCGTCGTCTCCAACACGGGCGACCGGCCCGTGCAGGTCGGCAGCCATTTCCATTTCTACGAGGTCAACCCGGCGCTGGCGTTCGACCGGGAAGCATCGCGCGGTTTCCGGCTCAACATCGCCGCCGGCACGGCGGTGCGTTTCGAGCCGGGCGACCAGAAGGAGGTCGAACTCGTCGCGCTGGCGGGCGAGCGGCGCGTGTTCGGACTCAACGGCAAGGTGAACGGCCCCCTGGACGCCTGAGCGGCGTCGATCCAGCCCGCCCGGTGGGATGCCGGAGCTTTCGCGTCCTACGTTGCCCGGGTGTTCGCGTCGGGTGGTTCCGACGCGGGCCTGGCCTCGTCGCGGAGAGCGCGGCGGAGTTCGACGTACGCGGTGAGATGATGGCGCACCCGCTCGTCGTCGTTTTTCACGCGACGGTAAAGCTGCGCGAGATAGCGGTGCGGCAGCGGGTCCCGCGGCCTCAGTTCGGTGACGACGGTGAACGCGCGGATGGCCCAATCGAACTGCCGGCTCATGGTCAGGGCGATGCCGAGGTTCAGATGGGTCTGCGGCCGGTGGTGCTGGAGCGCCGCCGCGCGGGTGTGTTCGTAAACGGCGTCCTCGTGGAAGCCCTGCCGCCGCAACGCCACGCCGAGCCCGTCGTGCGCCTCGGCGTTGTCGTCGTCGCGCTCGACGGCGCGGTGGAACGCGGCTTCGGCGTTCTTATAGAGCCCGCACCGCAGATAAATCTGGCCGAGAACGGTGTGCAGATGGGACTTCGGGAAGTCCTCTTTTTCCAGCGGTTCGAGCCAGGACAACGCCTCGTCCAAGTGATTCTCCGCCAAGGCGATCTGCCCCAGGATCAACCGCACGAGCGGATTGTTGCGCCAGGGCGGAGCGATGTCCGCCATGGTCGCGGCGGCCTCCGCCACCTTGCCCAAGCCGAGCAGGCAAAGCGCGATGCGGCAGCGCAGGTGCGGGCCTTCCTTCGCGGCCAGGCGTCCCCGCAGGATTTCCAGCGCCTCGGCGGGCCGGCCGGAGGAAAAATAAACCTGCGCGAGGTTGTTGAGTCGGTCGTCGCGGGCCCGCCCGACCGCCGCCTGGGGGTCATCACCGTCCGGCAGTTGGACGTAGCCGAGCGCGGCCATTTGCTCCAGCGCCGCCCGCGCCGTCCACGGGTCCGTTTCCTCGGCAGCCGCGCTGCGGTGGGTGCCGTCGTCGGGGTGCGCGGGCTCGTAGGAAGCGATGCGCCCGGGCACGGGCGGCTCGGTGAAGATCCCCGACAGCACGCGCCCGTCCATGTCGTCCGGCACAGGCAGGCCGAGCAGCGCGAGCACGGTGGGCGCGATGTCGAGCAAGGTCGTCCCGTAAAAAAGCTCGTCGCGCTTGATCCCCGGACCCGCCGCAGCAAAAATCCCATGCGTCCGATGCCAGGCGACGGGGTTCATCTCAATGGAGAATTTCTTGCGCGGGTCTTGGACGTGCCGGGCGACCTTGGGCCGCAGCTCGTCGTGAAAAAAACCGTGGTCCGAGAGCAAAAGGACGCTCGTGTCCGGCCCGACCACATCGAGCAGCCGGCCCAGGAGCATGTCGTGGAAGCGGTAAACCCCCTCGACCACGCCGCCGAACAACGCCGCGTCCTCCTGGCCCACATGTGCCATCGCGGGCGGGTAATATTCCATGAAACAGTGGCCGGCGTGGTCGATGGCGTCGTAATAAACCGCCAGCAGGTCCCAATCCTCTTCCGGAGCAAAGTGCGCGGCGGCGTTCTGCGTCGCGGCGCACTGGGCCAGGATCGTCGCCAGCATCCCGATGCGCGGATCGGCGAGGTCCTTCGGCTTTTCCCCGGGGAAAAAGGGCAGCAACTGCGGGAGCGTGATCTCGGAGGGGTGAACGCGGAAACTTTCGGCCAGTTCCCGGGCTTCCGGGGGGTGGACCGCCGCCGGCGGAAGCGGCAGGATCTGGTTGTCCGGCCCGACGGTGTTGGGGAAGCGGTCGGTCAGGACGGTGCCGGCGATGGGCTCCGCCGGGTGCGAGGCGTACCAGTTCACCACGACGCTGCGCCGTCCGGACTGCGAGAGGATGTTCCAGATCGCCTTGCTCCGGCGCGAGGTGCTGCTCACCGGCCGCACGCCGCTGCCGTCCGGCGTCGGCTCGACGAAACCCAGGATGTCGTGCTTGTCGGCCCACTTGCCCGTGGCGATGGAATTCCACAGGATCGGCGAGATGATCGGCTGCAAGGTGGTGATCGGCCCGCTGACGCCCGATTCCACCAGCTTTTGCAGCACCGGCATCTTGCCCGCCTCCATCAGAGGACGGATGATCTTCCAATCGGCGGCGTCCCACCCAATGAGCAAAACCTTGCTGCCCGGTCGCTTGGTCATGGGGAAAAGCGCGAGCGCGCCAAAGAAAATCCCGACACCCTCCTCAGGGTGCCGGGATCAAGATCGGATGCTGACGAAAAAATGAAAAACGGCTCAGGCGTTGGTCGCGCCCTGTTTGCGCCGACGGTAGGCAACCGCCCCCGCACCCAGGCCGCCGAAGGCGAGGGCCGCCAGCGTGCCGGGTTCCGGCACCGCGTTCGGGGTGGCCCCCATGACAATCGGCGCTCCGGTATCGTCGTACGCGGCGCTGAAGAACCGCAGGCCGCCCGGGTTCGCCGCGCTGACGTAGGCATCGGTCTCCACCTGGATGTAACCGTAGTCGGTCTGGTTGGTCTTGGTGTTGAGGAAGCTGAAGGCGATGTAGTTCTTGTCCCCGAGATACCAGAAGCCGTAGTCGTTGCTGTTGACGTGGGTGGCGATGTGGCTCAGGTAGTTGCCGGCGTTGCCGAAAGTCTGGCCCGAGGTCGAGGTTCCGGCCGTCAACTCAAAGGCGTAGAACGACGTCGCCGAAGACG
>CALMVM010000583.1 GCA_937873255.1 uncultured Verrucomicrobiota bacterium
CATCATGCATATACATATCTAAATTATCTTGTCAGCAACAATTTACACAAAAAATACCTCTCAAAGGGTCAAGGAAGCGTTGGGGGAGTGACTGCCTGTCTCTTTGATAGGTCATGTACGTGTTCGGAAGGCACAAATTGGTGTTAGAATGGTTCATGCAACCAGCGATTGATCCGTCGTTGTAATACGGTGTGAAGCTTCGCCGATAAGTTGCGCGTTCGAGCTATCAGCTTTCCAAGCTCAGCTATGGGAGAGCAAACGCTGCAGGTCACCTCCGGCACTGCGCTACGACGCACTGACGCACCTGTTGTCCATGCACGAACGTGGCGAGGTGCGTCCAAGCCCGGCAGCCACGCTCAAGGCCGAGGAGCAGAATGTGTCTCGTCAGGGTGACGAACCGCAAAAGCATTGATGCATCTGGAGCGAGCACCTACAAGTTCCTCATCCGTGTACCGGCACGGCCAGCCACGGCGGCCACCAGCGAGGAATGTCGCCGCTTCAGTCGCGCATCCTTGCCTTCGGCGAAGTGCAACAGCTTCAGCAAGGGGCCGCTCCCGCGAGTGGCGGTCTCCAGCAGCGCTTCATCACGACAGTCACCGACCATTCCGTTTTCGGCGGCGCGATGGAGAGTAGCGCTCGCCGTATCAAGTCGGCGCATCAACGCACCGACGAAAGCCGTCCAAGGTTCGGCGGGCAGCAGGATCTGATTGACGACCACCGTGAAGGCGATCGGATAAACCAGCGCGACCCAGAGCCAAAGCAGCGCGCACACGAGCGCTTCGGCAGTCGGAACGCCGTCCGCCACGCTCTGCGTCACCGCCACGACAAAACCAACGGCAAACCCCAGCGGGCCGACCACGAAAACCTGTGCGAGATACATGCCCGCAAACACCGACAGCGCCATGACCGGGATGCGGAGCACTGGGTAATCGAACGTCGCACCATACAGAATGAGACTGATGGCAATCGCCACCGTGATCCCCACGATTGCCAACACGCCGGCGAGCCTGGTGAGCACGCGGTTTTCTTTGGTGACGAAGATCAGCATGTAAGCAGAGATCGCCAGTTCCGGCACCTGCAACGCCAGGAAGGTGGCCAGACCGAAGGCCACGTCAACAAGCTCAAGTTGCTCAAGCGTCAGATGTACGGCCGCGCCCGTTTTGATCTGCTGCGCCGTCGTCTGCTGTTCGCCTCCTGAATCCACACAATTGCGGAAGAACCGCGAAACCGGGGCAAGATCAAGTCGGAGGGCTGCCTGGGCGCATGGCGATGGCTGGAGCGGTGCAGGCCCAGATGCCGGCAGGCCCTTCTCTCCGAGCAAAGTCCGGCTTTGACCACGCCCTGGACCGCTCGTCGCTTCTGCGAAGGGCTCACCCTTTTTTTGCGTTCACCTCCTCGAGCACTCGGATCTTCAGCAGGCTGTCGGCGAGCATCTGCTTCTAGTTCGGCGTTCTCCTTTTCCAGTTGCCGGTACTTGCGGGCGTCCTTGAGCTCCATGCCGCCAAACTTTTCTGTTTCATGGTCGGTTCCTCTCTCTCTCTTCGGAACGGGAACCTCTCACTCAACTTGGACCAGATGCAGGGGCCTCAATCAAAAGCGCTCGGCGTGGTTGGTCTGGCCCTCGGCCCTGGCGCACAGGCGGTGGGTTCGCCCGGGAAAAGCTTCCTGGTAGGCCAGCCAAAAGTCGCTACGGGTCGCCCGGCAACGGTACGCGGGCGGGATGCGCTCGCGCAAGGCACGGGCACTTTCGGCCGAGCGGTCGCCGACAAAGAAGGCAATGATCTGACGCGTCTGGCGGCAGAGCGCGATCCACACCCAGCGCACGTTTTCCTTGGAACCGACAAAGCTCCAAAGCTCGTCCAGTTCGAGCACGTCGCCCGACTCGGCAGGCAAAAGCGTGTCGCTCAGCGGCGGCAGACTTCCGGCTTTTTTTCGAGCCAGCCGGTGATCGTGTGGCGTCCCACGCCAAAGATCCGTGCCGCCGCCCGCAGGCTCAGCCGCTCGGTGGCCACCGCCCGCAACACTTCGGCTTGGCGCTCCGGCGCGGTTGCCCGGCTCTTGGGCTGCAAGACGCGGCACGCCCCACACGCCCGGCAGCGGAACTACTGGCGACCACCGGCGTTTTTGCCGTTTTTGACGATGCGCCCGCTGCCGCAACGCGTGCAGCGCGGCGCGGCTTGCGCCACCAGGGAGGATGTTTTTGCCACCACGCAGCATCGCCGATGATCCTGCTACTGTCATTTAACTAGAAACCATTACCGCTGGCCGGACCAACGTTCTCGCCGGTCGAGATCGCATCGGTCGTCGGCCGGGCGAGTACCCTGGCCGAACGTCTGGCGGGGGAAGTCGTCCCCATCGGGCAAGGGCGGACATTGGCGGCAAAACGGCTGGACCGCTGGCGGCAGCTCGCGCCGAGGGGGGAGGACGGCGGTTCGCCGGACGTCGTTTCGGACGAAGCCCTGCTGCGCCTTCTCGGCGAGGTCGCGCCGGTCGCGGGTGCCGGATTACCCCCTTGGGCGAACGCGCTCCAGGAAATCACGCGGGCGGTTTCGGAGGCATTTTCGAGCGGTGAAACACCCCGTTCAGTCCCCTCCCCGCGCACGCACCGCGCGATCCCGTTCGCGGCGCTCTATGCGCCGATGGTCGCCTGGGCGCGGGGGAAGGTACGGTCCGACCGATGGATGCGCCCCGGAGCGTGGCGCGGCCTGGAGGACTGGCTGCTCGCACGCCTCTCCGCCGTTTGCTCGCTGGCGATGCAACCGCGATTCCTCGCCTACAAGGCCGTGTGCCATCCCGGGGCGATGCCGGTGCGGTTCAAGGAAAACACCCCCACACAGAACGAGGACGGGGCCGCCTCGCTTTTCGACGCGTTCGTCCACGAACAGGGCCGGCAAGGGTTGCGCGATTTTTTCCTGGGGTATCCGACGACGGCGCGCCTGTGCGCGCAGACCGTCCTCCTCTGGATCGATTTCGTGGGCGAATTCATCGGCCGCCTGGAAGCGGACGGCGGGGAAATCTCGGCCCGTTTCCTGGGCGGGCGACCGCCCGGCAAAATCATGCGGATCAAGGCGGGGCTCTCCGACCCGCACCGGGGTGGCCGGTCGGTCCTCGTGTTGCGCTTCGCCGGCGGTCTGCGCCTCGTCTACAAACCACGCCCGATGGGGATCGACGCGGCGTTTTCCGATCTGTTGTCGTGGGTGAACGCCCGGGGTCGCCTCCCATCCCTGCCCGTGCCGGCGGGGGAAGACCACGGCTGGGAAAGTTTCGTGGCCCACTCGCCTTGCCGGAACCGGCGCGAGGCCGGGATTACTTCCGCCGGGCGGGCGCGTTGTTGTCCGTGGTCCACGCGTTGCGCGGCGCTGATTTCCACCGCGAGAACATGGTCGCCACCGCCGACGGCCCCGTCTTGGTGGACCTGGAGGCGCTCTTTCACCCGCCGCTCACCGGGGAGATCGTCATCGAGGACGACGCGGGGCGACGGCGCTGGCCCTTCGACGGGTCGGATGGAAGCCGCGCCGGGTTCGCGCCGGATGGTTTGCAGGACGCACCGCGCCCGCCTGCGCGGACGATTGCTCGCGGTGCGCGACCACGGCGAGGCGCTGGTGGACGGATTCCGGCGGCTGGCGCTCTTCTTGCGCGACGACGCCCGCGCCGCGCGCCGGTGGCGGGCTGCCGTCGACGCGATGCACGGCCTGCCAACACGGCGTATCGAACGGCCGACCCTCCTCTACCTAAGTGGACGACGAGTTGCGCAACCTGCTCCGGGTGCTGACCGCGCATTAGCGGAGGGGAGGCCGAACGCCATGGACACGCTTCCGGCACCCGAAGGGGTTTGTGCGAGGTACGGCGCGCCGTTGAGCCGCGATGGCGATTGCCTGGCGTGCCTGCTGGGCGTCGCGTTGTACGAGGCGACCGAATTGATCCCGCCGGCGGCCGTCGTGTACGGGGACTTCGAGATCGTGCGCCAGGACGACGGCACGCTGTGGGAACTCGGCCGTGGCGGCATGGGCGTCACGTACCGGGGGCGACCGACCGCGTGCCGCACCGCGCCGTGGCGTTGAAGGTCATCAAGCCCCCCACCCGGCCGGGCCGGGGCGAGGCGGTGCGCGACCGGTTCCTGCGCGAGGCGCGCGCCGCCGCCGTGCTCAAGCACCCGGACGTCGCGGGCGTCTTCCAGTTCGGCGCGGTTCCCGGGACGGGCCACTGTTATTACGCGATGGAACTCGTCGAGGGCGAGACGCTCGCCGAGCAGGTGACGGGCGCGCTCGTGGCGGCGGAAAAGCGCGGGCTGGTCCACCGCGATCTGAAGCCGGGCAACATCATGCTGGTCAGGGAAGAGGCTGCCAGCGCGCCGGTGGAGGTGAAGGGCATCGACTTCGGCCTCGCCAAGGCCGTGGTGGCGACCGCCGGGACGACCGACCTCACGCATGGGGGTTTCGTCGGGACGCCGACCTACGCCAGCCCCGAGCAGTTCGACGGCGGCGAGGTGGACACGCGCTCGGACCTGTACGCCCTGGGCGTGACGATGTGGTTCGCCCTGGCGGGCCGGACGCCCTTCGGCGGGAAATCCCTCGACGAAATCCAGCACGGCCCCGCACGGACCGTGCTGCCGGTCGAACAACTCGCGGCCCGGAAGATCCCCGCCCCGGTCGTCGATCTCGTGCGCGGTTTGCTGGCCGTGGACCGGGCGGGCCGTCCGGCCTCGGCACGCGAGTTCCTGACGGCACAACTCGCGGCCCGGAAGATCCCCGCCCCGGTCGTCGATCTCGTGCGCGGTTTGCTGGCCGTGGACCGGGCGGGCCGTCCGGCCTCGGCACGCGAGTTCCTGACGGCACAACTCGCGGCCCGGAAGATCCCCGCCCCGGTCGTCGATCTCGTGCGCGGTTTG
>CALMVM010000584.1:0-7143 GCA_937873255.1 uncultured Verrucomicrobiota bacterium
GCTCCCAGCGCACCCGCGAACACTCCCCGCCCCTGCCCGTGCCACGAACGCCACACCCTCGCCAGCCAGCCCGGCGCGGGCCCGGCGGCAGGGGGGTTTTCCGAGAGCACCTTCACCTCGCGCAGCACCCGCCGCGCGAAGTACGGGCTGACCGGCTTCGGGCGCGGGGCGCGTTCGAGCAGGCTCCAGAGCGCCTCGTCTTCCTCTTCGGGCGAAGCCCCCTCGTGTTTGCCTTCGGTCATCATCGTCCTTGTATTCAACGCGTGGCTCGCGCGCAAGTTGCGGTTTTTCTTGCCGGACCCCGGGGGGGCTGGCAGCGTCGGGCGTTTTCCGGCCGGGACCGTCCGGTTTTTCCCCGATGACTTTTTCCAGTGCGGTGTGTTCTCTGGTCGCGGCCGTGGCGATGATTGTCCTGGCGCTGATCGGCCTGCGCAACGAACACGCCACCGGCATGTTCGTCGACGGGTGCGACGCCTTCGGCTATTCGCGCATGGCCAAGGTGTTCCGCCAGGCCCGCAAGACCGGGGGGCCGACCGATTTTTTCATCCGCGATGACCAGACGCGCTGGCTGGTCGCGCGGTTCAAGGAACGCGGAACTCCCGTCAACGATTGGGACGAGGTCGTCACGGCTCACGCGCACCATTACTTTCCGGGCTCCGACCAGGTCGGCCCGCAGTACCCGCCCGGCACGGGGTGGGTGCTGTCGATGTTCGCGACCTCCACCGACGTGAAGGCGCTCGACCGGCTGACGATCCTGCTCGTGACGGCCGGCGCGGGGCTCTCGCCGTTGCGCTGGCATTCGCCGGTTCCGTCCGATGTGGTGGCTCACACCGCTCCGGTGGCCGTCCAGGAATCCGAGGGCGACCCGGTGGAAGAAGGAACCGACTCGCCGTCGCCGCTGGTCGTCGCCTCCGAGCCGACCGTGACCGCGCAGGACGTGGAGATCATCGCGGATTTGGACAACCTTCTTTCCCACGAGGAAAGCCGTCTATGGACCGAGGACGACACCGCGCGCTTCTGAGGATTCTGCTCGGGGTCGGGGCGGTGGTGTTGGGATGTCTGTCCGCCGCCGCGCCGCTCCGTGCGCAGGGGAGTAATTCCAGCCCGGTGCCGTCCGTGGCCGTGCCGCCGCCCGGGTCGACCGCCGCCGCCGTTTCTCCCGCGCCGGACGCCACGGCCCGCAAGCGCGCCGCCGAACGCATGATCGAACGCCGCCAGCGCGAACTGGCCGCCAGCGAGCAGGAAGCGCAGAAGCGCATCGACCAACTCCCGCCCGAGGAACGCGAGGCGTTCAAGCGCAATCTCCGGCTCTGGCGCGAACTCACCCCCGCCGAACGCGAAAACGTGCGCAAGGAAGAGGCGGAGCACATGCGCGCCGAGATCGAAAAGGCGCTCCAGCAAACCGGCCTGCGCCTGGACAAGGACCAGCACGAGGTATTTGCCCTGCGCTACCGCCAGGAACGCCGCCGGCTGGAACGCGAACTACAGGAAAAACTCGACGCCGAACGCGCCCGCCGCCTGCCGGGTCTCCTCGATGGTTTGAAGAAGGAATTTGCCGACCGGGCCGCCGCGCCGGGTCCGGCGGCCACGCCGCAGGCGTCGTCAACAAGGTAGGGATGGCTCTCCGAGCCGTCCGTCGATTTTCTGGAAAGCGTTTCGCTGGATCGACGGTTATCTAATTCTAAGTTAGGCCACCGGAAGCATACCTCCCCGTGAAAACGAAATATCTGCTCAGCTTGGCGTTGCTGCTGCTAGGTACGAATCTTTTCACATACGCCACGACTCGCTACATGACGACCGAGCGCGTGCTGACTGCCGCTCAAGAGCGCGTGGACATCGCCTTGAAGGAGGAGGGCCTTTTCGACACCGTTTATTCCCCGGAGCCAGGGCATCCGAAGGGTTATCACGTTCGGTTCGCCATCAAGACCGCCGGAGGAATGTACTTTTGGGGACCAGACCGCGCACTCTATTACTATGCCGGTTTGCTGCTTGTCTGCACGGGGGTGCTCTTGCCGTTCGTCGGCCCGAAGCGGCACGCCCCGGCCTAACAACGCGCTCCAGCGAACAGAGGCTGGCGGAACGTCTGTTTTGCATCCATAGTCTGTCCTCGCCAGCCTCTGTCGCTGAGCTTGGAAGCGTTAGGAGAACGGCTCAGGAGAGCCGTCCCTACCCCGGTCGAATCTCACCGCTCGCCCGCCGGCCGGCTGGAGGTCGCCTCGCCAATCGTCGACGTGGCCCGCGAGATGGACTGCGCTTCCGCCGCCAGGGTTTCCGCGCCCGTGCTGCCCGTCAGGAACCGATACGACACGCCCGCCAACGCCGCCCCGGCGACAGGTGCCACCCAGAACAGCCACAGTTGCTTGAGCGCCTCGCCGCCGGCAATGATCGCCGGGCCGGTCGAGCGCGCCGGGTTCACGGATGTGTTCGTGACCGGGATGCTGATGAGGTGAATGAGCGTCAGCCCCAACCCGATGGCCAGCGGCCCGAAGCCCTTCGCCGCGCGCCAATCCGTCGCGCCGAGGATGATGAACAGGAACATCGCCGTCATGACGACCTCCGTCACGAGACAGGCTATCATGGTATAATGGCCGGGCGAGGTGAGGTCGTAGCCGTTCGTCGCAAAGCCGTTCTTGGCCAGGCTGTAGTCCGGGTTGCCCGTGGCGATGAGGTAGAGCACGCCCGCGCCCGCCAACGCGCCGAGCACCTGCGCGACGATGTACGCCGGCAAAAGCTGACCCTTGAAACGTCCTCCGAAGAATAATCCCACGCTGACCGCCGGGTTGAAGTGTCCGCCCGAGATGTGCCCGAAGGCGAAGGCCATCGTCAGCACCGTCAGGCCGAAGGCGAACGACACGCCGAGATGGCCGATGCCCACGCTTTTGAAGACCGCCGCCAGCACGGCGCTGCCGCAACCGCCGAGCACGAGCCAGAAGGTGCCCAGGAATTCGACGCCGAGGCGTTGCCCCAGGGTGGGTTTGGCGGAAGCGGTGGAGAGGGTGTCGGTGGGATAGGTGGCCATGGTTTCTAGGGTAATACGTGCCTTGGAAAGGAGGCATTTGTATGGCGATACCCCGGCGATGCAAGCATGAAATTACTGCCCGGCTATCCGCCGTGAGGTCGAGTGCTGCTTTTAACACAGAGACACGGAGACACGGAGACCAGAGGAGATCAGAAGGAAGAATAGAAGGACAATCCGCCTTTTGTCTTTCGCCTTCCTCCGGTCTCCGTGTCTCTGTGTTAAAATGCCGCGCGCCACTTCATTCCCGCCGCACCATCTTCCCGCGCTTCGCCGCGAGTGCCACTTCGACCTCGTCCAGCGGCAGGCAATTCACCACGTCCGCGCGCGTCAGCCAACCCTTGCGCGCCTGCGCCACGCCGAACCACAAATCCTGCAACCCCTCCACGCGGTGCGCGTCCGGGTTGATGGCGCACTTCACGCCCTTTTCCTTGGCGAGATGCCACCAGCGCCAATCCATGTCCAGCCGCCAGGGACTCGCGTTGAGTTCGATGATCGTCCCCGTCGCCGCCGCCGCGTCGAGGACAGCCGGGATGTCCACCGCGTACGCCTCGCGCTCCAACAGCAGCCGCCCCGTCAGGTGCCCGAGCATCGTGACATACGGGTTTTCAATCGCGCGGATGAGCCGGCGCGTCATCTCGGCCTCCGGCAACGAAAACGACCCGTGCACGCTCACCACCACGTAGTCCAGCGCCGCCAACACCTCGTCGGGGAAATCCAGCGTGCCGTCCTTGAGCGAATCGCACTCCACCCCCGCGAACACGCGGAACGCCTTCCTGCCATCCTCGGCGCGAAACCGTTCGTTGAGCTTTTTGATCGCCTCGACCTGCGCGAGCAGCCGGCCCGCGTCCTGTCCGTTCGCCTGGAACGAACTCTTGCTGTGGTCGCCGATGCCGAGGTATTGCAACCCGAGGTCGCGCGCGCCCTCGGCCATTTCTTCGAGCGTGTTGTGGCCGTCGCTGGCGTTGGTGTGGCAGTGGAAGGTGCCGCGCAGGTTTTCGAGCGCCACCAGTTCCGGTAAGTGGTGCGCGGCGGCGGCCTCGATCTCGCCGAGGTTTTCGCGCAGTTCCGGCGGGACGTAGTCCATCCCCAGCGCCCGGTAGAACTCCGTCTCGTCGTGGATCTCGGGCAGCGGCGCGAACTTCCCCTTCTTCTCCGCCTCCGGGGCGATGCTGAACCGATAGTCGTTGATCGACCACCCGAACAGATCGAGCGCGCGGTTGCGCAGGGCGATGTGGTGTTCCTTGCTGCCGGTGAAATGGTGCAGCGCGTAGGGGTATTCCGCCTCGCCGACCAGCCGCAGGTCGCACTGGACGCCGCTCTGCAAGCGCACCGAGACTTTCGTGGGTCCCCTGGCGATGATCTCGACCACGTCCGGCCGCGTGGCGAAGAACTCGCCCACCGCCTCCGCGTCGTCCGTGGACGCCACGAAATCCAGGTCGCGCACGACCTCCTTGCGCCGCCGGAAGCTGCCGCCCTCGCTGGCGCGCAACACCGCCGGGTGCGCGCGGAGTTCCTCCATGAGCCGCAACGCCGGCCCGGCCACGTCGCCGAGGCGGTGGAACGCGGCGTTGCGCTGGCGTTGCGCGATGTTGGCGAGGAGATTCTTGGCGGTCTTCTCGCCGAAACCGGGCAGGGCGGCCACGCGTCCGTCGCCGGCGGCGGCTTCGAGTTCGGCGAGCGAGGAAATCTGGAGCTTCTCGTACAGCGCCTTGATCTTCTTGGCCCCGAGCCCGTTGATGCCGAACAACTCGAACAGCGTCGGCGGGAAGCCGCTTTTCAACTCCTCGTAATATTCCAGCCGGCCGGTGGTGACGAGTTCGGTGATCTTCTCGGCAATCGCCTTGCCGATGCCCTCGCCCTCGTCGAGTCGGCCGGCGCGGGCGGTTTCGTCCAGGTTGCCGGCGTAGGTCTCCACGGCGCGGGCGGCGGTCTGATAGGCGCGGATCTTGAAGACGTTCTCGCCCTTGAGGTCGAGCAGGCGGGCGATGTTTTCGAGCGTTTCGGCGATGGCTTCCTTATTCATTGAAGGATGAAGGAGGAAGGATGAAGGATGAAGGGCAGAGAAGCAAATCGGTCAGGGTCGAAAACACGAAATTTCTGATCCTCGGTCCTTCCGTCTTTTCTGCTTTCATCCTTCATCCTTCCTCCTTCATCCTTTCTGCCTATGGACCTCTCCACGCTCGATCTCCCCGGCATCCCGAAATTGCGTTCCGGTAAAGTCCGGGAGGTGTTCGACCTCGGGGCTGACGGCTTGTTGTTCGTGGCGACCGACCGGCTCTCGGCGTTCGACTGCATCCTGCCCGACCCGATCCCGGGCAAGGGTGAGGTGCTCACGCAAATGTCGGCGTTCTGGTTCGCGCACCTGCGGGCGCGGGGCAGCATCGCGGACCATCTCGTCACTACGGATTTCGCGCGATTCCCGGAGCGACTCCAACCCTTCGCCGCGCAACTCGCCGGCCGTTCGATGATCGTGCGCCGCGCCCGGCCGCTGCCCGTGGAATGCGTCGTGCGCGGCTATCTCGCGGGCTCCGGCTGGAAGGAATACCAGTCCACCGGCGTGGTCTGCGGCCACCGTCTGCCGCCCGGCCTGCAACTCGCCGACGCCCTGCCCGAACCGATCTTCACCCCGGCTTCAAAAAACGACCACGGCCACGACGAGAACATCGACTGGCCCGCGTTCGTCGCGCGCTTGGGCGACGAGGCAGTGGCCGAGAAACTGCGCGCGGCGAGCCTGCTGGTTTACTCGCTCGGCGCGCAACATGCCGCTGGGCGCGGCATCATCATCGCGGACACGAAATTCGAGTTCGGCGTGGACGAAGCCACGGGCGAGATTCTCTTGATCGACGAGGTGCTCACGCCCGACTCCTCGCGTTTCTGGCCGGCGAACGAATACCGTCCCGGCATCAGCCCGCCGAGCTACGACAAGCAGTTCGTGCGCGACTACCTGGAAACCCTCGCTTGGGACAAAACCCCACCCGCACCCGGGTTGCCGCCGGAGATCATCGCGCGCACGGCCGAGAAATACCGGCAGGCGTTGCGCGAGATCAGCGGGGACGCTGCGTCCTAGCGCGTGATCGTCTGGCCGGTGGAGAAGTTGTAGAAGTACCGGGTGCCGTTCGTGTTGTAGTGGCCGGCGTTGTTCGGATCGGGATAATAGTACAGGAACGCCTGCAAATTGAAGTCGTACAGATAAGGAAACGGAAACGTCGGGCTGGTGTAAAGGAAATCGCCGCTCTGGAAATCGTAAAGGTACACGCCGCTATGCCCGTCGACTGCGTCGATGACGTACTCGTAGCCCAGGTCGAAATGATAGAGAAAATGCGGGTCGCCCAAAAAGCCGTAGTAGCCGAAGTAGCGCCCGCCCGCGAACGAGAGGGAATACAGCCCGTTGGACAGGGGCGTCTGGCCGTCGAAGAAATCCGGGTGGATGAAAAGCTTGAAGACCTCGCCGCCGAGTTGGCCTCCGCCCACCTCGCTCGTGCCATAGAGGCTGCCATCGTTGCCCTGGACCAACGCGGAGCTGGCGTATTTTCCCACGTCGCGGAAGTAGTAAATGTTCTTGAAGTCGCCTGCGGGGCTGACCCGGAACAGCGTACCGTTGCCGCCGCCCACGCGGGTGATCCCGTAAAAGTTCCCGTCGCCGAGTTGCAGCAGCGGCCCGGCGGGCAATTCTCCGTCGAGGTAGTTGACAAAGTGATGCAGGATCGTCAGATCCCCCGACGTGCTGAACCGGTAGATGCTGCCGTAATCGCCGCTCCCGTCGAGATAGCCGGAGCCGTAAAGGTTCCCGTCCTGGCCGGAGGACATCAGGGTGACGGGAATAAAACTTTCGTCTTTCGTGAAGGAATGCAGGGTCGTCATCACCCCCTGGGCAGTGACCTTGTAAAACGTCCCGTAGTTGAACTGGCCGTTCAACGAGGTGGTCCCGTAGAACGTCCCATCAGCACCCTGCACCACGCCGGTCTTGGGGCCGACCCCGGTGTTCATCGTGAAGCTGTAGAGCACCGTGAACACACCCCTGGGGGTGATCCGGTAGACCGATCCCAGGGTCTGGACGCCGCCGGCGAGAGTGGTGCCGTAGAAGTTGCCGTCGCAGCCCACGAACAGCCCGCATTACAATAACA
>CALMVM010000584.1:7153-13119 GCA_937873255.1 uncultured Verrucomicrobiota bacterium
GATCAGGCCGGCGTACAATCCCGGGCCGGCGTTCGCAGCGAAGTGATACAGGATCGAGTACGAGCCGCCCGTGGTGATGCGGTAGACGGTGCCGGCGGAGTTTTGCCCGCCATACGAGGTGACGCCGTAGAGTGCCCCGTCGCCGCCGCGCACGAGGGCCGTTGTCGGGTAGAGGCCGTCGGAGCTGGTGTTGAAGTCGTGCAGGCTTTGGTAATCGCCGGTCGGAGTGACCCGGAAGATGTTGCCCTGGCTGTTCGCGCCGCCACGCGATGTCGTGCCGTAGAAGTTGCCGTCGCCGCCCTGCACCAGCGCGCATTCGGGATAGAACCCGCTCGTGCCGGATTGGCTGAACACGTGCAGGGAAGTGACGGAAACCGGGCCGTCCGCCCACGCCGTTCCCCGCACGATCAACAACAAAAATACGCCCAGCAGCGCGGCGAGGGACGTGGGCCGAGACCTGGCGGCGATGGACGGCGGGATGAATAGATCGTTCTGGAAGACGGGGGTTGACATGGGACGCAGGGGGACGGGTACTTCGAGATAAGTCGGACGGCGGCAGCATAGAAGGAAAATCGGGATGCGGCGTGTCGGGAATTGTCGGAAAAAAGGTCGTCCCGCCGCCATCGGCGAAGGGAAATTTTCCCGGCGCACTCATCCGCGCTACACTGTTGCCATGACCGGCCCCGCTTCCGCTCTCGCTGCTTCCCCGGTTTCCCCGGCTCTGGCCGCCGTTCGCCAGTCCCTCACGCTGGCGGTCCTGCTGGCCGCCAGTTTTTCGCATCTGCTCAACGACACGATCCAGGCCGTCATCCCGGCGGTGTATCCGTTGTTGAAGGAACACTTCGGGTTCAGCTTCGCGCAGGTCGGGCTCATCACGCTGGCCTTCCAGATCACCGCTTCCATCCTGCAACCCTTCGTCGGGTTGTTCACGGATCGCCGGCCGTTGCCGTATTCGCTGGCGGCGGGCATGGGCGTGACGTTTTTCGGCCTCTTGCTGCTCTCGCGCGCGGGGGATTTTTCCACGATCCTCGTCGCCGCCGCGCTGGTGGGGATGGGTTCGGCGGTGTTCCATCCGGAGGCGTCGCGGGTGGCGCGCATGGCCTCGGGCGAACGCTACGGGCTGGCGCAATCGGTTTTCCAGGTCGGCGGCAACGCGGGCAGCGCGCTCGGGCCGTTGCTGGCGGCGGTGATCGTCATGCCGCGCGGGCAGGGGCACATCGCGTGGTTCTGCCTGCTGGCGTTGCTCGGGGCCGGGGTGCTGACCGCCGTGGGCCGTTGGTACGCCGCGCGTCTGCGGTCGAGCGTGGCGGTCGGACCGCTCGCGCCGGGCGTGCGTGTGCCGTCCGTTTCGGCGGAGACGCCCGCGCGTTCATCGCGCGAGATCACCTTCGCCATCGGCGTGCTGATCGTGCTGATCTTTTCCAAATATTTCTACCTGGCGTGCATGACGAACTATTATCAGTTCTACCTTCACGACCGTTTTGGATTGACGATCCCGCAGACGCAGGTGCGCCTGTTCATTTTCCTGGCGGCGGTGGCGGTCGGCACGCTCGTCGGCGGTCCGGTGGGAGATCGCATCGGGCGCAAGCTCGTGATCTGGGTGTCGATCCTCGGCGTCGCGCCGTTCTCACTGGCGCTGCCGCACGTCGATCTGTTCTGGACGACGGTGCTGTCGGTGTGCATCGGGATCGTCCTGGCGTCGGCGTTCTCGGCGATCCTCGTCTACGCGCAGGAATTGCTGCCCGGTAAGGTGGGACTCATTTCCGGGTTGTTCTTCGGGTTCGCGTTCGGCATGGGCGGCATCGGCTCGGCGGTGCTGGGCAAGCTAGCCGACCGCACGAGCATCGGATTCGTGTTCGAGGTTTGCGCCTACCTGCCCCTGCTCGGGTTGCTGACGGCACTCCTGCCCGACACGCGTCGGCGATAAGCGGCGGAACAGGAACGCGTTTCCTGTCTTCTCGAACCGGTCGGGATGCGGTAGTCTGCGGGACGTAACTGCCCCTCAGGATGTCCATACCCACGAATCGCCCGGCGGGAACGCCCCGACAACCCCTTGCCGGGCTGGCGGTTGCGGCAGTCGCGGGCATCCTCCTCGCGGACGGGGCGTGGTGGTATCTGCTCGCGGCCGTCTGGCAGGAGAATTTCCTCGCCTGGATCGCCGACGCCCTGTTCATGACGCTGGCCGCCGCGTTCGTCGCGTGTCCGCGCCGGTGGGTTTTCTGGCCGTTGACGGTCGCGGGGTTCGCGGCCCTGCACCTTTTTTACGCCGACCCCGCGCCGGCCGCCGCCCTCGCGCGAACGCTGGCGGTGCCGGACGCCGCCGGACATCCCTCGCACGCCGTCCGCGTCCTCGGCCGGATCGAAGGCGCGCCGCGCCCGTTGCCGGAGCGCTCGCCTCCCGCCGCGGGCGAAGCCGCCCCCGCGCCATCGTGGAGTTTCGCCCTCGCATTGGAAAGCATCACCGTGGATGGCCGAAAAGACGTTGCCCTCGCGCGGGTCAGTGTGTCCTGGCGCGAAGGTCCGCCCGTCCTGGCGGAAGGCGACTGGTTGGACCTCACCGGCCTCGCCGACAACCTGCGCGGCCCCCGCAATCCGGGCGAGTTCGACCTCGCCGCGTTTCAGCGGCGCAAAGGCATTTATTCGGAGATTCGTGCCGCCGGGTTGGCCGACGGACGGGTGGTGCGTTCGGACGGCGTGGGCTGGCCGACGGCGCTCGCCGCGCGCGTCCACGACGCGATGGAACGCACCCTCCGCACCGACCTGCACGATGACCCACAAGCGGGTGCCGTCATCTCCACGATGCTGTTGGGCCTGCGGTCCGACCCGGGATTGGGCGAGGAAGAAGAGATGTTCCAGCGCACCGGCACGCTGCACTATTTCGCCATCGACGGCCTGAAGCTCGGACTCATCGGGGCCGTGCTCTCGCAGACGCTCGCCGCCGTCGGCCTGTCGCGGCCCGTGGCGGGTTTGCTGGTGCTGCCGGTGCTGGTGCTCTACGCGTTCGCCACGGGGCTCGGACCCGCGAGCGCGCGCGCGTTGCTCGTGGCTGGGGCGCTGCTCGGCGGACATTGGCTCGACCGGCCCGCGCGGCCCATCAACTACCTCGGCGGCGCGGCACTAGTCCTCCTGTGTTTCGATACGAACGAACTCTTCGCCGTCGGCTTCCAGCTCACCTTCCTCGTCGTCCTGTCGATCCTCCTGGTTGCGCCGGGCCTCGCGCGCTGGCTCAAGCGGTTCGGCGCGCCCGACCCTTTCGTGCCGCAGGCCCTGTTTTCCCGCCCGCGCCGGGCGTGGGAATGGCTGCGGCGCACGTCGTGCGAACTGCTCGCCGTGTCGCTGGCGGCGTGGGTCGGTTCGCTGCCGGTGATGGCGCTGGTTTTCGGCGTGATTTCGCCGGTGTCGCCGCTGGCGAACGTCGCGGCGTTTCCGTGTGCGTTCGCGGTGGTGGCGCTGGGCGCGCTGTCGCTGGCCGGCGCGTGGGCAACCCGATGGTGGGTTGCCTGCGTGAACAACGCCAACTGGCTCGCCGCCCACGCGCTGCTCGCCGTCGTACGCGTGTTCGACGCGTTGCCGGGTGGCAGCGCCGCGATTCCAGAGATGAATCAGTGGCGGTGGGGCCGCGCCCCGTCCGTGGAGATCGACGTGCTCGACCTCGGCCGCGCGCGGGCGGCGCACCTGCGCGCGCGGGGCGCCGCGGATTGGCTGATCGATACCGGCCGGCCGGGGAATTATGCCCACGCCGTGCGGCACGCGTTGCGCGCGTCCGGCACGACGCGTCTCGGGCGCGGGGGCGGGTTGATCCTGACGCGCGCGGACGCCGACCACCTCTCGGCCGCGCCGCTCGCGCTGGCGGAACTGCGGCCCCGGCGGATCGTGGACGGCCTGTTGCCGGAGCGTTCGCTGCCGTTGCGCGATCTGCGGCGCACGCTCGATCCGGAGAGGGAACGCGAGATCCGCGTGTGCCGGGGCAGCGTGATCGACCTCGCCCCCGACCTGTCGGCGCGCGTGTTATATCCGCCCGATGACCCGCCGCCGCCCGCGCCGATAACGGCGGCGAGCCGCGCGTTGGTGCTCCAGGTTTGCACGGCCGACGACCGGGGCGGCGAATGGCGCGTGCTTCTGTTGCCGGACACCGCCGGGGGCCGCGCCGCCGCGTGGTTGACGGCGAACGAAACGCCGGAGGCGCTCCACAGCGAGGTGCTCGTCACGGACGCGCCGGTGACGGCGGGGTTCGTGCAAGCGGTTGGCGCGCGGTTGGTCGTGGTGCGGTCCCGGCAGGAGGAAAACGACGCGCCGTCCGCGCCGGTCGCGCTGCCGACCCTGCCGGGGGTCGAGTTCATCGCGCAGGACGACTGCGGCGCGGTGAATGTACGAGTCTATCCCGACCGGGCAGAGGCGCGTGGGTTCGCAGACGGGCGGAAGATTGTCCTCCCGAGATAGGAAATCGCTGTACGCGCGGCCTACTCGCCTTGCACGACGGCGAGCGTCGCGGCGGCGGCGGAATCGAACGTGCCCTTCAGCCGCTCGGTCATCGCGTGTTCGCCAGTGAGCAGCGTCTCGCAAAGGGTCTGTGTCTCCGCGTCGCCGCCCCGTTGCGCCGAACGCTTCAGTAACTCGTAACCCGCAATTTTCAGATGCTCGAAGGCGTACGCAAACGCCGCAAGCTTGGCGGGCGTGTCGGTCTGCGACTGGAAGAAAAATCCCCACTGCAAGCCGTTCAGACCCATCGCGGTGTCCTTCAGGCTGGACGTGTCCGTGCCGAGCGTCTTGAGGCGTTGTTCGAGCAGCCGGGCGTGTTCGTGCGCATCCGCGAGGTTTTGCTGGCACGCGCCGCTGAGCGGCGGGTCGCCGGCGATGTCCTTGCCTTTTTCGAGCAGCTTGATGGCCTGGCTTTCCAGGGCGTGCGCCTCGTTCAGATGCTTGGCCAGATCCGCGCTCATTTTGTCGGTTGCCACGTCACGGTGGGAAGCCTGTTCGGCGTTGTCGAAATGACGCTCCAGCCGTTCCATCATGGTGCGTTCCTGCGCCTGGTTGGCGCGGGCGGCGACGACCGTCGGGGTGTCGCCGGCGGCCTCGGCGAAACGCGCGAGCATCTCGTAACCGGCCCATTCCATCGCCTCGTACGAATACGCGTGCGCCGCCAGCCGGCCGGGGGTTTCCGGCATCGCCGCCGCGAACAAAAGGAATCCCTTGCCGCCCAGTTTCATGATGAGTCCCTGCAAGGTCGAGGGACTTTCGCCGTGCGCTTCGAGACGCTTGAGCAGGAGGTCGGCCTGCTGTTCGGTCTCGGTCTGGTGTTTGCGGAAGTCATCCGCGAAACCGGCGTCACCGGCCAGGTCGGGCGCGGACTTCATCTGGACGAGCGCCTGCTGCTCGACCGAGTACATATCCTTGAGGAAGTGAACGAGTTGTTCTTGGGGATTGCGGGACATAATAGAAGAGATTTCTATCTCTGAATCGGCCCGCGCGACCGGAAACGCCGTATCTCCCACCGATCAGTTTTCTTCAGCGAGCGCCGAACCTTCCGTCTCCCGGAACACCGCCGGCACGAAACTCCGGTCGCTCGCCTCGGCCACCGCCAATCCGATCTGAAAACGCAGCGTCTTCAATGCCACCGGATGCTGATAATCGGCCAGCGAACCCGCCAAAGCCTCGGCCGCCGTGGAACCGGCGCGCGTCTTCAGCGTGCGGTAGATTTTCAACGCCAACGCCTCCGCCGCGCCGGGCGTCAGCAAGATGGGTAAACGCTCGCGGTTCGCCGCGAGATCGTCGTCGGTCAATTCGATGCCGCGCCGTTTGCAGAGCGCGCGCAGCAACCCGAAACTTTCCTCCGGCGTCGCGGTCGGGAACAACGGCAGCTTCACGTCCACGCGCCCCGGCCGCTTCAGATCGACCTCGATCAAATCCGGCCGACTAGACGCCAACACCCACACGATGCGCCCGCGATTGGCCGGGTTGCTCATCTC
>CALMVM010000585.1:0-5805 GCA_937873255.1 uncultured Verrucomicrobiota bacterium
GAAACCGTCTGCCTCGCGTGCCACCGCTGGTCGGCCCATCGCGCGTGGTATCGCGAGTCCGTCACGGAAACGGCCGAGGCGACGCGCGAAGCGGCGGTGCCGTCAACGTAGCACCCGCCGTCCGGGGGGCGATTTGGTGGTTGCCTTTTGCCCGGGCCAACCCTTAAAAGGGCCGCGCGCGCCGCTCGCACACGGATGACCAACCCACCAGACACTGATACCTCCCGGACGCAAGACCGGCGCGCCGCATGGATCGCGGCGGCCGCGCTCGCCCTGGTCACCGCCTTTTACGTCCTGCGCGGCATGCCTTGGTGCAACGGGGATGAATTCGCGTGGATCGATGCGGGCATCGACCTGGCGCGCACCGGCCGGTTGACCGCCCACGCCTACGACGGCTGGCTGGCGGGCTTCGGGACCGACAAATTCTACATCCAGCCGCCGTTCGGCGCGTATTCCCTGGCGTTGTGGGTGCTCGCGTTCGGATCGTCGGCGAAGGGTTTCCTCGTTTTCCACTGGCTCTGGTACGCGGCGGGCATCTACGGCTTCGAGCGTGTGCTCGCCCGTTTCAGGCTGCCGCTGGGGCTGCGTCTGCTGATGGCGCTGGTTTATCTGGACGTCATGGTCGACAAGGGCTTCCGGCCCGAGGCGGAAACCTTCGGCCTGCTGTTCCTGGGCCTGGCACTGCTGGACACGGCCGCGCCGTTCTGGCGGCGGATGCTGGGCCTGGTCTTCCTCGGATGCTCGGTGCTGACTTACCCGATCTCCCTCATGCTGGCGGTGCCGATGGGAGTGGCGCTCCTGTGCCTGCCGGGTGAAAACCCGGAGGCGTCGGCGGTCGCGCGGTGGCGCGAGATTTTCCGCGCCTGGCTACCGGCCGGGTTGCTCTCGGTCGCGGTGGTGGCGGGGCTGTTCCTGGCGATGATCCACGGCGAGGTGCGCGAATTCCTGACCGTGCTCGACGCCCACCGCCGCCTGCGGGTGGCCACCGGCGATCACCTCGGCAGTTTTTTGCATTTCATCACCCGCTACCGGGAAGCCTATTTCACGTTGCCGCCCGTCCTGCTGCTCGTTGCGGCGACGGCATACGTCGCGGCGCGTTGGCGGCAGATCGGGAGACCCGCGCGCCTGTGGACCCTCGCCTGCGCGGCGGCGGCGACCGGAACGGTGCTGATGTACGTCGTCAAGGGATCGGAAATCGTCCCGTTTCTGGGGTTCGCGGCGGCCTGCGGGCTGGTGGGTTCGCCGGAGCTGCGGCGCTATCGCTGGCGGCTCGCGTCGGTCATCGCGGGGATGTGGTTGTGGACGCAGTCCCTCTGGATCGTCTCGGCGACTTTGCGGCACTCGCCCGACCCGGCGCACCTGGCCCTGGCGCGCGAACAGGCGTTGCAGTCGGGCAAGCGGGTGGTGGTCGATTCATCGACTGCGCGCTACGTCTTCGACTACGGGTTGCCCGAGGGCGCGCGCCACGCCGATTATCTGGCTTCCCCGAACGACCAGCCGCTCGCGCGGGCGGAAAGCCGCGCGCGGGATTTCTGGGTGGTGATCCCGGCCACGTTGGAAGCAGGGGGGCTTGCGCTGCCGCCGGGGGCCAGCGAACCGCACATCACGATTGCGCACCACGAGTTTCATTCCGCGCCGGTGTGTCCCGACGATCCGCTGGCAATACCGCCCGGCACGATTGCTCCCCGCTAGTAGCTGCCCGCCAGCGACAAGGTCGTGATCTTGGCGCGCAGTTCGTCCTCGTCCGGCAGGGCGTTCGCCCCGTTTTTGGCCAGCCGCACGCGGATCGTGCGCGGCTGGTCGGGGTGCAGATCGAAGAAATTGTCGCTCGCGCGGTACGCCAGCCCGCCGAGTTCGAACTTCACCCGGTGCTGGAACGCCGCCGAGCGGAACTCCACATCGAACACCCCCTCCCCCTCGCCCGCCACCGCCGACACGGTCGCCTCGATGGGCGCGTTCGGCAGGCGGAGAAAACGCGGCGCGGTCAAAAACACCGCGTCCTCCGACGCCGCACGGCCATCGACGGCCAGCGAGACGTGCAAGTATATGTTCCCCGCGCCGTGCTCGGCCATCGCCCCGGCGAAATTGAGTTTCTCTTGCAGGACGCTCTCGTTGAAACGCAGCGTCAGGTCGCGCCCGCCGCCTTCCAGCCGCCGGCCGTCGAAATGGCGCAACTCCCACGCGAGCTGCGCGACGGCTTCGGGTTCCCGGCCGTCGTACACCGTGTGCAGGTCGACCGCGTGGATTGTGCTCTTGAGGTAGTTGCCGACCCCCGGCTTTTCCTCGCCCGGGACGTGCGCGCTCACCAGCGCGGGGGCAAAAAACCGCCGCGCCCCGTAGTGCAGCGCCTTCCACTTGCCGCCGAACTCCACGCTGCTCCAACTGAACACCGGCCAGCAGTCGTTGAGCTGCCAGTAAAGCGCGCCCATCGTGCGCGGCATCGAGCGGCGGAAGTGCTCGATGCCCACTTTCAGACACCAGAGCTGGTTAAGTTGCGAAAGGTAGCTCAGGCTCTCGAAGTCCTTCGGGAACCGGTACAGCCGCGACACGTAATCGAGGATCGTCGCGTTGCCGCCGCTGTTCTTCTGGTGGTTCTCCATCGCGGGCGAGAACACGTTGAACTCCTCCGGCGGGCAGAACGTCGCCGCCACCTCGGGCGAGGAATAACTCTGCATCCCGAACTCCGAGCAAAATCGGAAGCGTTTCTCCTCGTACGTCTTGACCGGCTTGCGCGCGTGCCACACGTCCCAGAAGTGCGAATCGCCCGCGCCTTCGGCGTTGACGTGCGTGCCGCCGGTCTGGCGCTTCGCCACATCGTCCATGTTCGAGGTGGGATCGTGCGGCGAACACGGCCAGTAGGTCGTCACACCGTCGTATTTGGCGACGATGCCGGGAAGCAACTCCTCGAAAAGCTTGCGGTAATCCGTCGCGCGCTGCGGGTCCTTGGCGAGGCGGGTGGACATCTGCTCGATCTCGTTGTTGCCGCACCAGAGCGCGAGGCAGGCGCGCGGGGCGAGCCGGGCGACCTGGTACTCGGCCTCGGCCTGCACCAGTTTCAGGAACGCCTCGTGCCCCGGGTACATCGCGCAGGCGAACATGAAATCCTGCCAGACCAGCAGCCCTTTTTCGTCGCAAAGGTCGTAGAATTCGTCGCTCTCGTAGATGCCCCCACCCCAGACGCGGATCATGTTCATGTGCACGTCGGTGGCGTCGGTCAGGAGCGCGTCGTAGTCCGCGCGCGTCACCGTCGAGACGAAACTGTGCGCGGGAATCCAGTTCGTGCCCTTGGCGAAGATCGTCTTGCCGTTGACGACGAACTGGAAACTCTCGCCGAACTCGTCCGGGTGCCGGTCGAGCACGACGGTGCGCAGGCCGACGCGGGTTTTCCAGGTATCCACGACCGCGCCGCCGGGGGCGTCCAACAGATCGACCTCCAAAGTGTAGAGCGGTTGTTCGCCGTGGCCATGCGGCCACCAGAGGCGCGGATTGGGCACGGTCAATTCCGTCCCGCTGCTCTGCGCGACCGTCTCGCCGCCGAAAAGGAGCCGACACGCGAACACCGGCGTGGACGACATTTCCCCACCGCCGCTGCGTCCGGCCGGACGGGCCAGGCGGCAATTCGGCGCGACGTGGAGCGTCACCGCGCCACCGGCGGTACGGTGGGTCTGGCGCACGCGGGCGTTGAGGATGCAGCCGCCGCTCCACCCTTCCAGGCGGATATCACGGTAAATGCCGCTCGTGGCGAAGCGCGGACCCCAGTCCCAGCCGAAGGAGCATTGCTGCTTGCGGATGTGCGAACCGCCGCCGACGGGGTCATTCCATTCCACGTCGTCGGGCCATCGGCGGGCGTCGACGTAGTCCATGGGGTTGGCGAAGGCGACGACGAGTTCGTTGCGGCCGGCATGGAGTGCATCCTTCACGGGGAAACGGAAGCCGGTGAACATGCTCTCCGTGCGCGCGATTTCCTGGCCGTTGAGGGTGATCGTGGCGAGGGTGTCGAGGCCGTCGGCGACGAGTTCGATGGCGTCGTGGGCGAGAAATGCCGCTGGCAGGTCGAACGCGGTGCGGTAGGTCCAGTTTTCACGTTCGATCCACTGGAGGTCCCGTTCGTTGGAACCGTAGAACGGGTCGGGGATCAGCCCGTGGCGGCGCAGGTCGAGGTGCACGCAGCCGGGCACCTGCGCGGCAAGCCATTGACCGGTGCGCGGATCGAGGAATTCCCACGGTTGCGAGGCGAGAGGAAGCAGGGAGGGCATAAAGGAAAACTCGGAACGCGGAACTCGGAACTCGGAACTCGGAACGCGGAACGGCGGAAGGGGAGAAGCAGACTTCCACGATTGTTACCGCGCCCCCAGGGGTTTCGACAACGATCTTTAGCAACCAACCGACACGAACGCGGCTTTTCAGCCTCTGCCGTTCCGCGTTCCGCGTTCCGCGTTTCCGCTTTCCCCCTTGTCAAAGCACCCGGACCCGCTAACGTCGCCAAACCGCCTGTTGGCGTCCGTGCCCGCTATGGACCTGTCCAGTCTCCTGACCGTTGAGCAAATCATCCCGCAGATGCAGTCCAACGAGCGGTGGGCCGCCATCGGGGAACTGGTGGATTTGCTGGTCAAGGTGGGCAAGGTGAACGCGGACGACCACGAGACGGTGCTCAACGCGCTCAAGCAGCGCGAGGAAACGATGAGCACGGGCATCGGCTTCGGCATCGCCATCCCGCACGCGTCCAGCGACCGGGTCAACGAGGTGGTGGCGGCGTTCGGGCGGTCGGCGGGGGGGATCGAGTTCGATTCGCTGGACAACGCGCCGGTGAAGTTCGTCGTGCTCTTCGTGGTGCCGCGCGACCAGTTCCAGATGCACCTGCGCACGCTGGCGGCGATTGCCAAGCTGCTCAACGACCGGGCGGTGCGCGAATCGCTCGGCACGGCGGCCACGGCGCAGGACATCCTCGCCATCTTCAAGAGCCGGGGCAATCCGGGGAAGGGGTAGCGGCCGCAGGTCGCGGACTACCCCCACAAAGCGCGCCATCGAAGAATTTCTGTTATCCTGAGGCGAGTGCAACGAGTCGAAGGACCTCGCCATGGAGTACCCGCCTATCTTCCGAGGTGGGCCGGACCTATCGATGGTCTTTTCCCGCAAGCTGCCAGGTGGTGGGCAAGCGTGAACCTTCCGGCGAGGTCCTTCGGTTCGTTGCACTCGCTTCAGGATGACAGAAGTTTGGTGGCTACGCCTCTTTGCCGACCCACAACCATCATCTCGTAAACCTTTCCCGTGCCGACCGTTGTTTCCCAACTCCAGACTATCCTCCGCCGCGCTCTCGCCACGCTGCCCGACATGCCGGTGGACTTCGACGCCAGCATCACCCCGGCGGCCGACGCGCGGTTCGGCGATTATCAAGCCAACGCGGCGATGACTCTCGCCAAGGCGCGCCGCACCAACCCGCGCGCCTTGGCGGGGCAGATCGTGGATGCGCTGAAGGCCGACGCCGAACTGGAAAAAATCAGCGCGCCGCCGGAGATCGCGGGTGCGGGGTTCATCAACTTCCGGCTGAAGCCGGAATTTCTCGCCGCGCACCTCGCCGCGCTCGACGCCGACCCCGCGCGCCTCGGGTTGGCGAAAGCCGAGACGCCGCGCCGGATCGTGATCGACTTCAGTTCGCCCAACATCGCCAAGCCGATGCATGTCGGCCACTTGCGCTCGACGATCATCGGCGATGCACTGGCGCGGGTGGCGCGTTTCGCCGGGCACGATGTCATCACCGACAACCACCTCGGCGACTGGGGCACGCAATTCGGGAAGGTGATCTAC
>CALMVM010000585.1:5815-10518 GCA_937873255.1 uncultured Verrucomicrobiota bacterium
GAAGCACTTTCTCGATCCAGACGCGCTCGAAAAAGACGCGCTGGCAGAACTCGTTAGAATTTACCAACGGACAGACGGCCTCATCAAAGAGCAGCAAGAAGAGGCCAAGGAAATAGCGAGAAAACAATTCCCTGACTCTCCGATCGTTGCGATTGATGATCCCCAAACCGAGAAGGACTGCCGACACGAACTCGTCCTTTTGCAACGCGGTTTTCCGGCGAGCGTCGAGTTGTGGAAGAGGTGCGTCGATCTCTCCCGCGCCGAACTCGACCGCATCTACGAGCGTCTCGGCGTGCGGTTCGACCACACCTTCGGCGAGAGTTATTTCAATCCGCAACTCGCCGGCGTCGTCGCCGATCTCGAAAAACGCGGCATTGCGCAGGAAAGCGAGGGCGCACTCGTCGTCTTTTTTCCCGACGACCCGAAGCTTGCCGACAAACCAGCCGGCATCCGCAAACGCGAAGGCGCGAACAACAACGCCAGGACGGATATTGCGACCTACCAACAGCGAGTCGGCGAACTCGGGCGCGACACGCTCTGGTACGTCGTCGGCGCACCGCAGTCGCTGCATTTCGAGCAACTCAACGCCATCGTGCGCCGAATGGGTGGCACCGTGCCGCTGACTCATGTTCCCTTCGGTTCCGTCCTCGGGCCGGACCGCAAAATCCTGAGCACGCGCAAGGGTACCGGCGGCTATTTGACCGACCTGCTCGACGAGGCCGAGGAACGCGCCCGCGCCATCGTCGAGGCCAAGGCTGCCGAACGCCCCGACGCCGCCTTCTCCGACGCTGAAAAAGCTGCGGTCGCGCGCGTCGTCGGCCTTGGGGCGGTGAAGTACGCCGAACTCTCCCAGCATCGTCTGACGGATTACATTTTCAGTTGGGACAAGATGCTGTCCTTCCAGGGCAACACCGCTCCGTACCTGCAAAACGCCTACGTTCGCATCCGCGCGATCCTGCGCCGGGGTGGCATCGACCCGGAAGCTTCCTTCCCTACGCCCCGCACATTACTGACGATCACCGAACCCGCCGAACGCGACCTCGCCAAGAAACTCGCGCAGTTCGCCGAAACGGTGCCCGCCGTGCTGGAAGATTTCCGGCCCAATCTGCTGGCGAACTATCTCTACGAACTGGCTGGGACGTTCCACGCGTTTTACGAGGCATGCCCGGTGTTGAAATCCGAAGAAGGCGCGCCACGCGCGACGCGGCTCACCCTCTGCCGGGTCACGATGCGCGTCCTGCGCACCGGCCTCGATCTGTTGGGCATCGAAGTGCCCGAGCGGATGTAAATTTCGTCCACAGATTGCGCAGATTTCCACAGATTATAGAAGGAGGAAGGAAAAGATTTCTTCCCTTTCCCAATCTGCGGAAATCCGCGTAATCTGCGGACAAACTCTGTCAGGGAATCCAGAGAAATCGCATGTCCGAAACCGCTTCGGCCACCTCCGCCATTCTCCCACGCGCCAGGGATCTGCCCGCCGCGCCGCCGCACGTCTGGCATTGGCCCGAGTACGGCGCGGAACTCGTCGGCACTTTCTGGAACGTCTTCGTCGGCCTGAGCGCCGTCGTCTTCAATTTGGCCACCGGCCTGCCTGGCTCCCGCCTGATCCCCGACGCCAGCTTGCGCTTGTGGGTGACGGGCCTCGTCTTCGCCGGCAGCGGTTCGCTTTACACGATCTCACCTTGGGGCCGGCTCAGCGGCTCGCATCTCAACCCCTCCGTGACCCTCGCCTTCACCGCCGTGGGCAAACTGCATTGGCACGACACGGTCGGCTACCTCGCCGCGCAATTCACGGGCGGCGCGCTCGGCGCATCGTTGCTTGCCCTCTTCTGGGGCAGTCACGCGGCAGCCGTCGGCGGCGGGGTGACTCTGCCAGGTTTGGGTCACACGGCGGCCGACGCGTTCCGGGTGGAATTCCTGATGACGTTCTCCTACGCGCTGGCGATCTTCTTCTTCGTCAGCAAGCGTTTGCTGATGCGCTGGACGCCGTTGATGAATTGGCTGGTCGTCGCCGGGTTGGTTTGGCTCGGCGCGGGTGTTTCGGGCACGAGCCTGAACGCCGCCCGTTCGTTCGGTCCTGCGCTGGTGACGGGCACCTGGCGCGCACAGTGGATTTACGCCGTCGCCCCGACGGCCGGCGCACTGTCGGCCGCGGCGGCGTGGCAACTGGCCGGCATGCGCAAGCTGCTCACGGCCAAGCTGTACCACGTGGAGTTCTACCGTTCGGTCTTCCGGCACTTGCACGTGCCGTGCAAACAAACGAGAGCGGCATCGAACTGATTTTTCGATACGCTTGGCCTCCCTCGAAGAAGCGAATCATCGCATATCCCTCTTCCCCATGCCCATCCCATCCGATTCCGAATTAAAAACCCGTTGCGCGCTCATCACCGGCGCGGGCCGAGGCATCGGCCTCGCCATCGCCCGCCGGCTCGCCGGGGCCGGTTGCGCCGTAGCGATCCAGGACATCGACCAGGCGATTGCCGCCCGTGAAGCCGAGCGCATCGCCGCCGAGATCCCCGGCGCGCGGGCGGTCGCCCTCGGCGGCGACGCCACCGATCTCGACCGCGCCGAAGCCTGGGTCGGCGAGACCGTCGCCAAGCTCGGCGGCCTGCACATCCTCATCAACAACGCTGCCATCCAGGATGCGGTTTCCTGGCTCGACATGACCCGCGAGAGTATCGAGAGCCAACTCCGCGCCGACTTCACGTTGCCGATCCTCCTTTGCCAGCGGGCCGTGCCGATCCTACGTCGCGCGGGCTGGGGCCGCATCATCAACATCGGCAGCATCCAGCAGCGCGTCGGCAACCCCGGCATGCTTGCCTACGCCATGTGCAAGGCCGCGCTCGACAACATGACCCACGCCCTCGGCCGCGAACTCGCCGGCGAGCACATCACCGTCAATCTCATCGCCCCCGGCCACATCGACGCGACCCTCCGCAACAAGGACAGCCTCGACACCGAAGGCGCGCGCGAAAAGGCCGCCGAGCGCATCCCCGCCAAACGCCTGGGCCAGCCCGAGGATTGCGCGGGCTTGGCGCTCCTGCTTTGCAGCGAGGCGGGCAGCTACATCACCGGTCAGTCGATCTACGTGGACGGCGGCCTGAGCGCGCGGTGAGTGACGTTGACCCGGTGACGATCCAACCCGGCTCCGCAGCCCCGGCAGGGGCGCAAGAGTTTAGCCCACGGCGTGAGCCGTGGGGATACGGCCCGTAGAACGAGATAGCCCCGGCAGCGGCGTAAGAAAAGACGCGGGCATTTCGCCGACGATCCTACCGGTTTCTTACGCCACTGCCGGGGCTTTGCTCTGGTGGACGACCACACCCACGGCTCACGCCGTGGGCCAAACTCTTGCGCCCCTGCCGGGGCTGCGGAGCCGGGTTGTCCCCTTGCAATAATTTCTCGCCATTTCTTTGCAAGTAAGGCTTTCTCTTACGTTTACCCACGAAAACTTATGGCATTCGATTCCTTCACTACTTATCGTAGTCCCGGTTCGCGCATTGGCAGTTCGCTCTTTGGGATGTTGCTCGCCCCGGTCTTCATCATCGGCTCGGCGGTCCTGTTGTTTTACAACGAGACCCACGCCGTCCGCACGGCCGACAGCCTGACGGCCGGCGCCAAGGAAGTCGCGGAAGCCAGCAGCGCCGAGGTCGATTCGTCGCGCGAGGGCAAGCTCGTCCACGTCACGGGCGACGCGAAGCCCGACGGCGACCTGACCGACCCGGAGTTCGGCGTGACGACCCCGGGCATCAAGCTGACGCGTACCGTCGAGATCTACCAGTGGACGGAATCCTCGCACACCTCCAACAACCAGACTCGTTACGACTACGAGACGAAGTGGAAGGAAGGCCTCACCAAGAGCGGCAACTTCAAGCAGCCCGACGGGCACCGCAACCCGACGACGGTCGCCTACCCGGGCAAGTATTTCCAGGCGCAGTCCGTCAGCGTCGGCGCGTACACGCTCGATCCCGCCCTGATCGACAAGATCGGCGATTCCAGCCCGCTGACGTTGAAGGAAGACAGCCTGACGCTGCCCGAGGGCGCGCAACTCGAATCCGGAGGCACGATCTACGTCGGCAAAAACCCCGACAAACCCGCCGTGGGCGACCTGCGCATCACCGAGAAAGTAACCGCCGCCGGCCCCGTGAGCATCGTGGCGGCCCAACTCGGCTCGAAGCTGACGGCGTACACGTCCAAGAACGGCGCGGAAATCGCGCTGCTAGAACGCGGCACGCAAACCGCCGCGCACATGTTCGAGACCGCGCAGACGAGCAACGCGATCCTGACGTGGGTTCTGCGCGCGGTCGGCTTCGTCGTGCTGTTCATCGGCATCCACGCCATCTTCGGGCCGCTGTCGTCGCTGGCGTCGTTCGTGCCAATTTTGGGCGCGGTGTTCGAGGGCGGCGTGCTCATCATCAGCTTCCTGTTGACGGTGGTCGGCTGGTTCGTGCTGGTGGGCGCGGCGTGGGTGACGGCGCGACCGTTTTTGGCGATTCCGCTGCTCATCATCGCGGTGCTGGCGATTGTCAGCCTGCTCTGGCTGCTGCTCAAGCGCCACGCCGCGCGCAAGGCGCGTCTGGCCGGCGGCGCGCCACCGATCCCGGCCTGACCGACACGTTCCGGCCGTCCCAGCCCGGCAGGGGCGGAAGAGGTTAGCCCACGGCGCGAGCCGTGGGTACGGCGTGTGTTTGCGGAGAGCCCCGGCA
>CALMVM010000585.1:10528-14687 GCA_937873255.1 uncultured Verrucomicrobiota bacterium
GGGGTTGAAATCACGGGCGGGTGGTGTTCCCCCCTCCCAGGCGGCTTTCCTCCCCCCCCGCCCGGGGCTGGGACGGCCGGACTCTGCGACTCCTGCTAGGCAGGGTATTTGCGATCCCTTCAAACCCGTGCATATTGATATTAGAAAAACATGCGCCTCATGGCACGGGTTTGGGAACGCGATGGTGAGTTAACACCGGCGTTTTGTCGGGAAAGCAATCTTCGGCTTTCATCCGCCCCCCGTTTTTGCGAACGCTGGCCCGTCGGGCATCGGGCAATGGTCCTGACCCGATGAATGCGTACCTTCTTTGTCTGGGCCTGAGTTTCGGCGGGCTGGTGCTGATGTCGTTGATGGGCCTCGGGCACCATCACCACGCCGGCTACGGCCACGCGCACGGCGGCAAGGGGCTGCGGCATCCGCACGGGCAGCATCATCACGGCGGCGGGTCGTGTCCGGGTCGCGCGTTGTTTTTGCTGGGGTGGTTTTCGCCCCGGGTGCTTTTCAGCGTGCTGATGGGCTTCGGCGCGACCGGAGCGCTCGTGGAATCGCTGACGACCCTTCCGGCGATGCTGGTGTGCATCCTCGCCGTCGTTGGCGGCGTGGCGTTCGAGCGTTTCGTCGTCGCGCCGTTCTGGAACCTGCTTTTCGGCTTCGCCTCGAAGCCGGCGCGCACGCTGGAAACCGCCCTCTTCGGCTCGGGCGAGGCGGCGACCGATTTCGACCGCACCGGCCACGGCCTCGTCCGGCTCGAACTCGACGGCCAGGTGCGCCAGATCCTCGGCACGCTTGCGCCCGACGAACGCGTCCCGGACGCCCCGCGCGTTCGCACGGGCGAGCGTCTTTTCATCCGTTCCGTCGATCACCGGCGCAACGTCTGCACCGTCTCGCGGCTCGGCTGCTGACGACGTTTCCTTGTCCCCGCACGCGCGGGGGCTCCGCGTCCGCCCGTTCGCGCGGTGGACGCGCCGCACCCGCGCACCCTCTTCCCGCACGCAGTCACCCAACACCAACCCAAACCTGAATAGAAAGCAGTTCGTCCGTTTATGATGGACCACCTCATATTGATCGTCATCGTCGTCGCCGTTTTGTTGTTCACCGTCTTCGTCGTCTTCCCTGCGCTCGTGGGGACGTTCCTGCGCAACGTGGACGCGGGCACGATCCGCATCGTCACGCTCTGGGGCGGGCGCACGAGCATCTACCGCGGCCCGGGCAAGGCGTTCGAGGTGCCGCTGCTCACCAACGGCACGACGCTTTCCAGCAAGGCCATCAACGTGGACCTGGACATCACCGACCAGACCGCCGACCTCGACGCCAACGGCACGCCGCAACCCATCAAGGTGCGCGTGCTCGCCAGCGCCATCGTGTCCGTCGGCGACACCGACACGCTCACCCGCACGGCGGCCAACCGTTATTTCGCCAAGCGCGAGGACGAACAACTCTCGACGCTCACCGACCTGCTGTCCTCCTCGGGCCGCCGCGCGATCAACCTCCTGACGCACGATCAACTCTTTTCCGCCAAGACCGCGCCGCGCCCGGCCGCCGCTGTGGTCGAACAACCCGTCTCCGAGGCCACCGCCGCCGCCGAGGATGACGACGACCCGCTTGCCATCATCATCCGCAAGGCGTGTTCGCGTGAGTTGACCGACCTGGGGCTGATCTTCAACTCGCTCAACATCAAAGTCGTGCAGAGCGAGGTCGCCGAGGCGCGCCGCCGCATGTCCGCCGCCGAGGCCACCGCCAACGCCGAGATTGTCGCCGCGCAGCAGGCCTACCGCGCGCAGCAGGCCAAGATCGCCGTCGAGCGCAGCGTCTCCGACAGCAACCGCGAACTCGAACAAACCCGCGCCGTCAACGCCGCGTTGATCGCCGAGGCCAGCATCAAGAAGCAGCAGGCCCAGGAAATTGCCGAGACGAAACGCCGCGAGGCCGTGTCCGAGGCGAACGCCAACGCCGACATCGCCAGCGGCCAGCAGGCGTTGCGCACGAAGGAATTCCAACTCAACGCCGAGCGCATCCTCTCCGACCGCCAGCGCGAGACCGAACAAACCCGTGCCGCCAACGCCGTGCTCATCGCCGAGGCCGAGGCCAAGCGGCAGGAGGCGCTCGGACTCCAACGCGTGGCCGAACTCCAGGCCACCGAGATCGCGCAGGCCGGCGCGGACGCCGAGAAGGTGCGCATCACCGCCGAGGCGCAGGCGCGCGCCGAGGCCGTACGGATCACCACGCTCGGCGAGGCCAACGCCGAGAGCATCCGCAAGGTCAACGAGGCCGTGCAGGCGGGCGGCGAGAATTACTTGCGTTATCGCCAGATCGAGATGCTGCCGCAGATCGCCCCGGCCATCGCGGAGGCGCTCTCCAAGGCGAAGCTGGTGACGATCAACTCCGGCGGGGATGACGGCGCGGCTGGCAGCGCCACCGAGAATATCACCGGGGTCATTCGCACGGTGCTCGCCGCGCAACTCGTCTCGCGCAGCGGCGTGTTGGATAGCGGCGCGACCGGCAGCTAGCCACTCTCGCCGCGCCGGCGGCGTTCCAGCCAGAGTAGGGTCGGCTTTCCGAGCCAATCCCTACCCTGATTTGGATGATCAACACGCGCGCGAATCGCCTCGCCGGAAATCCAGGGAACGGCTCGGAGAGCCCTCCCTACCTTATTGACGACCTCGCGTTCCACTAACATGCTCCGGTCGTGAACACCATGAACGTCGGCGTCGTCGGGGTCGGCCACATCGGCAAGCTCCACGCGCGCGTCTATTCCGAACTCGCCGCCGCTTCCGCCGGCCTCACGCGCCTCGCCGCCGTCTACGACGCCGACCCCGCCAACGCGCAGGCCGTCGCCGCGCAGTACGGCGCGCACGCCGCCGCGACCCTCGAAGAATTCGCCTCGCTCGTGGACGCCGCGACCGTCGCCACGCCGACGCCGACGCACTTCCCCATCGCCAGCGGATTGCTCGCAAAAGGGAAACACCTCCTCGTCGAAAAACCCATCACCGAAAACACCGCCGACGCCCGCGCGCTTTCCGAACTGGCGCATGCGCGCGGCTGCGTGCTCCAGGTCGGGCACATCGAGCGGTTCAACCCGGCCTTCGGCGCGCTGGAATCGCTCCTTACCCGGCCGAAGTTCATCGAGGCGCACCGGCTTTCGCCGTACCCGCAGCGTTCGACCGAGATCGGCGTCGTGCTCGACCTGATGATTCACGATCTGGAGATCATCCTGCATCTCGTCCGTTCGCCGCTCGCCAGCGTGGACGCGGTGGGTGTGCCCGTGCTCTCGCGCGGCGAGGACATCGCCAACGCCCGGCTGCGTTTCGCCGACGGCTGCGTGGCCAACGTCACCGCCAGCCGCATCTCGCCCGAGAAGATGCGCAAGATCCGCGTTTTCCAGGAAGACGGTTACCTCTCGCTCGACTACCAGAACCAGTCCGGCGAAATCTACCGTCGTGGTCCCGGCGGCATCGCGCGCGAGGCGGTGGAAATCGAGAAGGACGAGCCCATGAAGCGGGAGCTACAATCGTTCCTGGAATGCGCGCGCGGCGGACTCCAGCCAAAGGTCGGCGGCGCGCAGGCAGCGGCGGCGTTGGAAGTCGCCGTGGAGATCACGCGGCTGATCGCGGGCGCGTGACCGTCAGGGGTGCCCGTGCTAACGTGGAGTTCCCCGCCCGCGCGCAATGTCCCTGCTCAAAAATCTGTTCGATAAAACCAGGGGCTCGGCGGTGTCGCTGGCGGGCAAGCAGTTCCTCTCCTCCTACCTCCAAAAATACGGCAAGATGATCAACTTTTCCGTCCAGCCCGACACCAAGAAGATCTACGCCGAAATCCTGCTCAAGGGCGAGGACTCTCCCATCAAGATCACGCTCGACGGCTACGAACTCGACGGCCCCGCCGGCAAGCCGACCCTCCGTGTGGCGAAGGCCAGCGCGTCGCGCGAATGGCTCGAGGTCGTGCTCAAGGAATTCGTCGAGGGCAAGCCCATTGAATTGCCGCCCAAGGCCGCGCCGCTGCTCAAGCTGTTGCTCTGAACCACGGTCCCATGGCCGCCCCCTTCACGCCAGCCGACTGGGAACGCGCCCGCGCGTTGCTGTGCGGTCTCGGCGATGCCATCCGCGACGCTGTGCTGGCGGCGCGCAACACCTACGAGAGCGAGTATCTCGCGGGCGTGGCC
>CALMVM010000586.1 GCA_937873255.1 uncultured Verrucomicrobiota bacterium
ATCGTCCCCCGTTCCGCGCTCCGAGTTCCGCGTTTCTCGAATGCCTCCTGCTTTCTCCACTCCGAAACCCCACGCGGCACGGTGCGTTCGTTTGCCCCTCCGTGCAGGCCCATGGAAGCAGACACCGCCTACATCAAACAACGCAGCGAACAGCTCTACCGGAGCGAGCGGACGACCCTCGCACGCCGCAAGGACCGGATGTTCGCCGTGCTGCTTGTCCTCGAATGGCTCGCGGGCATCGCGGTCGCGTCGTGGCTCAGCCCCCGCACGCCCATCGCGCACGTTCCGCTCGTCAGCGTGGAAATCGTCGCCGCCGCCGTGCTCGGCGCGTTGTTCGCCGGGGTGCCGCTGTACCTGATCTTCCGGCGCTCGCAGTGGCCGCTCACCCGGCACGTCGTCGGGGTCGGGCAGATGTTGTTTTCCGCGCTGTTCATCCACCTCTCGGGCGGGCGCGCGGAGATGCACTTCCATATTTTCGGCTCGCTGGCGTTTCTGGCGTTCTACCGGGACTGGCGGGTGCTGGTGACTGCTTCGGTCGTCGTGGCGATTGACCAGTTCGTGCGGGGGATTTTGTGGCCGCACTCGGTGTTCGGACCGGGGGCGGTCAACGCCCACTGGCGCGCGCTCGAACACGTCGCCTGGGTGGTCTTCGAGGATATTTTCCTGATCTTCGGCTGCGTGCGGGGCGACGACGCGATGCACGCCCTGGCCGAGCGGCAGGCGGAAATCGAGGATTCCCGCTCCAGCGTGGAGCGCGCCGTCGGCGAACGCACCGCCCAACTCGCCCAGAGCAACCGCGACCTCGCCCGCCAGAACAACGAGCGCCAGCGCATCGAACACGAACTGCGCGCCGCCCAGAACGAACTGGAGAGCCGCGTGCGCGAACGCACCGCCGAACTCGGTGCCGCCAACCGCGCGCTCAAGCGCCAGATCGACGACGGCCGCCGCACGGAGGAGGAACTCGCCCGCGCCGTCCAGCGCCACCGCTTCACCAACGACAGCGTCCCCCAGATCGTCTGGACCGCCGGGCCCGACGGGACCATCGACTATTTCAACCGCCGCTTCCACGAATACACGGGCATGACCGTCGAGGACGCCCGCAACGGCGGGTGGCTATCCTCCGTCCATCCGGACGACCAGGCGCGCTCGGCCGAACGCATGCGCCACGCCATCGAGACCGGCGAATCGCCCGACTCCGAACTGCGCATCCGCCGGGGCCAGGACGGGACGTATCGCTGGCACCTGAGCCGCGCCATCCCCATGCACGACGCCAACGGACAGGTCGTGCAGTGGTTCGGCACCGCCACCGACATCGACGACCAGAAGCGCGCCCGCGAAACCGCCCAGCGCAGCGAGCAGCGATACCGCTCGCTGGTCGCCGCCAGCGCACAGATCGTTTGGCTGACCGATGCCGAGTGCCGCATCACCCAGGACCTGCCCGAATGGCGCGCCGCCACCGGCCAGCGTTTCGAGGAAATGCGCGACTACGGCTGGATGAACGCCATCCACCCCGACGACCGCGAACACGCCGCCGACCTGTGGCGCTGGGCGCTGGAAACCAAGACCGTCTACGAGAACGAGCACCGCCTGCGCATGGCCGACGGCTCGTATCGGCATTTCACCACGCGCGGCGTGCCCGTGCTCGAAGCCGACGGCCGCGTGCGCGAGTGGATCGGCACGAGCGCCGACGTGACCGAGCGCAAGGGGGCCGAGGAAGTCGTCCGCCGCGCGCAGGAAGACCTCGAAGCGCGCGTCAAGGACCGCACCGCCCAGCTCACCGAGACCAACCGCGTTCTCCACCAGCAGGTCATCGAGCGCAAACAGATCGAGGCCGAACTCGCCGAGGCCCGCGACCAGGCTGTTAACAGCGCCACGCTCAAGAGCCAGTTCCTGGCGAACATGTCGCACGAGATCCGCACCCCGATGAACGGCGTCATCGGCATGACGAGCCTGCTGCTCGACACCCCCGTCACCGAGGAACAGCGCGAGTACATCGAGACGATCCGCACCTCGGGCGACTCGCTGCTGGCCATCATCAACGACATCCTCGACTTTTCCAAGATCGAGGCCGGCAAGCTCGACTTCGAGGAGTTGGACCTCGACGTGCAGGCCACTGTCGAAGGTGCCATCGACCTCCTCGCCGAAAAGGCCCAGGCCAAGGGACTCGACCTCGCCTGCCATGTGCTGGAAGACGTTCCACGCCAACTGCGCGGCGACCCGGGCCGGCTGCGGCAGATCCTCGTCAACCTCGTCGGCAACGCGATCAAGTTCACCCCCAAAGGCAAGGTGCTCGTCCATGTCGCCAAGTTGCAGGAAACCCCCCGCGACGCGCAGATTTGCGTGCAGGTGTCCGATACCGGCATCGGTCTGAGCGAGGAAGGCGTGAAGGGTCTCTTCCAGCCCTTCGTGCAGGCCGACGGCTCGATGACGCGCAAGTTCGGCGGCACCGGCCTCGGGCTCGCCATCTCGAAGCAACTCGTCGAGTTGATGGGCGGCCAGATCGGGGTGGAAAGCGCGCCCGGCAAAGGTTCCACCTTCTGGTTCACGGTGCTGCTCGCCAAACAGCCGATTCTCCTGGAAGAAGAGGAGGGCGCGCCCGAACAACCCCCGGCCAGTTTCGTCGGCGTGCGCACGCTCATCGCCGGTTCCAGCGGCACGGGCGAGGTCCTGCGCGAACAGCTCACCGCTTGGGGCATGGAGGTCGTCGCGTACACCGACGGCAAGGACGCCCTCGCCGCGCTCAAGCAGACGGCCGACGCCGGTAAGCCCTGCGGCTTCGTGCTCGCCGACATGAGCCTGCCCGGCCTCGACGGCGCGACGCTGGCCTCGGCCATCAAGGACGACCCGCTCATCGCCCCGGCGCGCGTCATCATCCTGCTCGCTCCCGGCCAGAAGGCGACCTTCACGACCGGCGGGCGCAACGACGTGGCCGCGTGTCTGAGCAAGCCCGTCAAACGCTCCGCGTTGCGCGACCTTTTCGCCCAGCAGCTTGCCGCCAAGGCCACGCAGCCCATCCAGCGTCACACTCGGCGCATTCAGCCCGTGCCGCGTCCGGCCAAGGGCAAGGGCAAGCACATCCTCGTCGCCGAGGACAACCACGTAAACCAGAAGGTGGTCATTCGCCAGCTCCAGAAGATCGGCTACCGCGCCGACGCCGTCGCCAACGGCCAGGAAGCCCTCGAAGCCACGGCCAAGGTGGCCTACGACCTCGTGCTGATGGATTGCCAGATGCCCGAGATGGACGGCTTCGGGGCGACGAGGGAAATCCGCCGCCGCGAGAACGCCAACGGCATGCACACGCCCATCATCGCGCTGACCGCCAACGCGCTCGAAGGCGACCGCGAACGCTGTCTGGCCGCCGGCATGGACGACTACATGAGCAAGCCGCTCAAGATCGAGGATCTCCAGGCGATGCTGGAGCGTTGGACCGTCAAGGACGACGCCCCCGCCGACAAGGAAGCTCTGCCCACGGCGGCGTGAGATCCATCCACCCACGTGGACAACGGACACCTCCTACGGCGTCTCCGTTTTTCCGACCGGGATAACCCCCGCCAGCAAGGCGCGTCTGAAAGGGGCCGATCACGGGTTATCCGGTGACGTGAGGCCGCCGGCGAATGGCGGGAAACACGTCAGGCGGGGAAGGTGACGAGGCGATAAATCTGAACGATGGGCAGCTCGAGGTCGGGCGAACGCAACGGCAGGCGGTCGTCGGGCCGGCGGTGTTCGGCCATCGTCCAGAGGCCGTCAGCCTGGCGGGTGAAGTGTTCCACGCGCATGGCCTCGACAGCGACGAGGACGTATTCGGTCAGGGAGGGCAGCGTGCGATAGCGCAGCATCTTGTCGCCGCGGTCGAATGCCTCCGTGGAAGGAGAGAGGACCTCGAAAATGACTTGCGGGTTGAGCAGCGTGGCGGGCCGGGAGGAACGGTCGTACTGCCCCTCGCCGCAGAAAGCGACCACGTCGGGGTAGGTGTACAGCTCTGCCTTTTCGATCTTCACCCGCTGGTCCAAAGGGTAAGATTCACAGGGCCGGTCGCCGAAGGCCGTCTTCAGCGCGAAGTCGATGTTGGAGACAATCTTGGTGTGCTCGGGTTCCGCGCCGGCCATCGCGTAGATTTCCCCGGCGACGTACTGGCTTTTGTACGCGGCCTGGTTTTCGAGCAGGACGTACTCTTCCGGCGTGAAGTAGCGTTTGGGCAAGGCGCTCATGGCGAAGAATATTAAACGCCCCGGCGCGAGGGTTGGCAAACTGGTTTACGGCGCGGCGGCGGTCTCGCTGGCGAGGCGTTCGGTCTTGCCGAAACTCTCGGCGATGCTGGGAGAGTCGGCGCTCTCGGCGTGGCCGGTGGCCTGGGCGGCCTCGTCGATGGCCCCGGGCACGGCGGAGGCGTTGGCGGTGCCCATGAGGTCGTGGCCGACGCCGGTTTCGCGCTCGCGCTTGGCCATGCGGACAGCCACGAGCTTGCTCACGCCGGCCTCCTCCATCGTCACGCCGTAGAGGACATCGGCGCGGGCGATGGTGCGCTTGTTGTGCGTGATGACCACGAACTGACTCTGGCTCACGAAGCGATCGAGGATTTTCAGGAAGCGCGCGATGTTGGATTCATCCAGCGGGGCGTCCATCTCGTCGAGCACGCAGAAGGGACTGGGTTTCACCATGTAAACCGCGAACAGCAGCGCGACGGCGGTCATGGTTTTCTCACCACCGGACATGAGCGTCACGGACTGGAGTTGCTTGCCGGGCGGACGCGCGATGATGTCGATGCCGCATTCGAGCGGGTCCTGCTCGTTGACGAGGAGCAGGTTGGCTTTGCCGCCGCCGAAGAGTTCGGTGAACATCTCCTGGAAGTTCAGCCGCACGCGCTCGAACGTCTCGGCGAACAGGTCGCGGCTGGTGTTGTTGATCCGCGCGATGATGGAAAGGAGGTCGTGGGCAGGGACGGTGTCCGGCCGCAGGCGAAGCTGGGCTTCGCGGACCGCGTGGCGGGCGCGGCGGTCATGCCAGGTGTTGAAGGACTGGCGGCGGGCGCGGAGGTCGGTTTCGAGGGTTTCGGCGGCGGAGGCGGCCTCGGCGTGTTCGTCGCGGCGGGCGGCGATGACCTGATCGGCGGTGGCGAGGTTGGCTTGTGCAAAATCGATCTCGGCGTCGAGGGCGGTGGCGTCCGTGCCGTAACGTTCGAGGCGACGGGCGTGCTCGGCGAGCTCGTGGCGGCGGCGGTCGATGAGTTCGGCGAGTTCCGTGCGGCGGGCGTCCATCGGCTGGCGCTGGCGGCGCAGCGATTCGTGGCGGCCCTGTGCGGTGGCGACGCTCAGGC